>CAKRLN010000290.1 GCA_934359535.1 uncultured Lachnospiraceae bacterium | reverse complement strand
CTGCTTCCCCTGTTTCCCTTGCGATTGCAGCAACCTCCTCATACTCCGGTTTTCGTTTCGCTATACCGTAGCCCATGGCACATTTCATATGTACCCTGCCATACTTTGTGTCAAGCGTTTCCATATGCCGGTCCAGCCCATACCGTCTGCATAAGTATTCCCGCACACCAAGGGTTGTCGTGTGCCGGAAAATCAATTGCAAAAACTTCTCTTTTTCATTTTCCCGGCACATACAGGCAAGCAGGATTCCGGGACGGTTTTTCTTCATCTGGATATTGGTTGTATACACATCGAGCGCACCTTCGGACATCAGAAGCTCCGTCACATATCCGATATTCTCCGGGATCATATCATCGAGGTTGCAGCAAAGCTCAACGATCTCATCGAGTGGCTTTTCTTTTTCCATGCCAAGCATTGCCCGGACACAGTTTACTGTTTCAAACTCCTTTTCTCCCATGCCAAAGCCTGTCTTTTGCACATGCATAACCGGAAGAGTGCCGTATTCTGTAACAAACTCTCCCAACAGGGCGGCACCGGTCGGTGTTAAAAATTCACCTTCAAGATCACCTCCATATACCGGTATCTCCGATGCAAGAAGTAAGACTGCCGGGGCTGGAACCGGAAGAATCCCATGTGCACAGTGCACCTGTCCATAGCCGGTGCGGACCGGAGATGCCATAACCCGGTCTGGATGAAGCTTCTCCATCAGATAACAGACTGCCACAACATCTGCGACTGCATCCATGCTTCCTACCTCATGAAAATGAATTTCTTCAACAGACCCGCCGTGTACCTGGCTCTCCGCCTCTGCAATCCGGTTGTAAATGGCTATCGCATTGTTTTTTACCGTATCCGATACCAGAAGCGCATTTATGATCTCCCGGATCTCTTTCATCGATGTATGATGGTGATGCGTATGGTGTGAATGTACATAATGTTCCTGGTGAAGCGGTACTGTCTCCTGCACCTCTTCCATGCCATGCACAAGCACACGCATTTTAAGTCCGCTTATGCCGCATTTTTTGACATGTAAAAGTTCATAGGAGATTCCTGGGATGCCAAGTGCATTCAGCTCCTTTACGATCTTCTCCGGCTCATCAAACAGGCCAAGCAATGCCGCAGTCAGCATATCTCCTGCTGCCCCCATGTTGCATTCAAGATATAATGTTCTCATGCGCCTGCCTCCCTATCGTCCTTTTCCAGTGTCTCATTCATGCTTCCGGTCCGGTAACCGCTTAAATCCATCGTCACATAAGTAAAACCATAGGATTTGAATTTCTCTACAATATCTGTTCTTATGTCCGCTTCCATCAGCCGGTCAAATTCCTCCGGCAGAACCTCAATTCTTGCAAGCATATCATGGATGCGGACGCGCACCTGATGAAATCCATAGTCAAGAAGAAGCTGTTCCGCCTGATCGACCATTTTTAATTTTTCCTCATTGATCGTCTCGCCATATACAAAACGGGAAGAAAGACAGGCAAAGGACTGCTTATTCCAAGTGGAAAGCCCCATCTCTTTTGAAAGCGCACGGATTTCTTCTTTTGAAAGCTCCGCCTCCCGAAGCGGACTTTTTACTCCAAGCTCTGCAACAGCCTTTAAGCCTGGGCGGTAATCTCCGTTGTCATCCATGTTAGAGCCCTCACAAACGGCAAGAATTCCTTCCTTTTTGGCAAATGCCCCAATCTTTTCAAACAATTCATGCTTGCAGAGGTAACAGCGGTTTGGCGGGTTCTTGGAAAAGCCTTCGATCAAAAGCTCCTCGGACTGACAGATTTCATGCCGGATTCCATGTGTTTTGCAAAATTCTTCTGCTTCTTTTTGCTCCCGCTTTGGAAAAGAACAGGACTGTGCCGTTACCGCAATCACCTGATCCTTTAATACCTCATGCGCGACCGCAAGCAAAAAGGTCGAGTCCACACCTCCCGAAAATGCAATTGCCACGCTTCCAAGGCTTTCCATATATGCTTTTAAATGCTCCAGTTTCTGATGTAATGCATCCATTTTTGTTATCTGTTCCTTTCTAAAATCGTTTCCTTAAAACAGGAAAGTGCAATCATCTGGTCGAGAGAATCCACACACGCATACAGCTTCTTCATAAGCGTATCATCCGGTCTTGTCTGATCCGGAACCATGACGACCTTTAATCCTGCTTCAACGGCACTTTCCACACCGTTTGGAGAATCCTCAACGGCAATGCATTCCTCCGGTGAAAGTGCAAGCTTCTCACATGCATAACGGTAAATATCCGGTGCCGGCTTTCCATGCTCCACCATCACGGCCGATATGATCTCATCAAACTGCTCATAAAGTCCAAGCTGCTTCAGATAACGTGCAGTGCGCTCCATATCCGTTGCTGTTGCAATTGCACGCCGGATCTTTTTCTCTTTCAAAAAAGCAAGAAGCTCAAGTGCTCCTTTTTTGACCGCAATTCCATGTTCAGCAAGACAATCCTCCATCAGTGCCTTCCGGTATGCCCGGATTGCCGGATAATCAAGGTCTTTGTCGTGAAACATCTCTTTTAAATGTTCCGGTGCATACGGCTGTCCCAAAGAGCGCATGGAAAGCGCCTGCTCATCGTTCATCTCATAGCCAAAATGCGCGAGTGCCTTTGGCCAGCAGATCCGGTAATATTTTTCTGTGTCAATCAGTGTTCCATCCATATCAAAAATGACTGCTTT
>CAKRLN010000289.1 GCA_934359535.1 uncultured Lachnospiraceae bacterium | reverse complement strand
AAAAGGTCGCAGATATGCAATGTATTTTCACATTAATGCAAATGGAGATGCAGAACCCTGCGTATTTATACATTATTCAGGCGCAAATATCAGAACCCATAGTCTCCTTGAAATTTTAAGACAGCCATTATTTATGGCATATCATGATAATCAGCCATTTAATGAGAATCTTTTACGTCCATGTCCGATGTTGGAAAATCCGGAAATTTTACAAAAAATGGTTAAAGAAACAGGAGCTAAATTTATATAGGTAACTAATGGTTTGTCTGATATAATGATGGTATTCATATATAAGAAATGAGGAATAAGGAATGCCGAAAAAAAGAGTGAGTCAGACAAATATTCAGGTAAAACATAGCATGTATGAATCTTTACTAAAATTATTAGAAAGGAAAACATTTTCATCTATTTCAGTTTCAGATGTTACATCCGAAGCAGGAGTTTCGAGAATGTCATTTTATCGAAATTATGAATCTATTGAAGATATTTTGGTTGAACATTTAAATGAGGTTGTAGAGGAATATAAGAAAGAAAAAATAGAGAAAGCTATTCCTGAAAATGAAAATATATATTATGGGAAATGCTATATGATTCATTGTTTTCAATTCTTTTACAAACATCATGAATTTATAAACACACTAATTTCATGTGGAATGGGTGACTTGTTTTTGGCAAAGATTACCGATTGTCTTATAGAAAAATGGGTGGATAAAGAAAAGGGGACGCGGGATGAGGTATTGAAAGTGTGCGCATATGCAGGTTCGATTTACAATATGTATCGCGAGTGGAATAAGGGGGATTTTCAAGAATTACCGGAGGATATTGCAGAAATTCTATATGATGTGCGAAGATAGTATTAGAATTTTGCTTCAAACAAGATAAGAGGTGGAATAATGATTTGTGGTATGACTTATTATCAAAGATGTTGGTATTTTTTAATATACTCTTTTGCAGGATGGGCAATTGAAGTGATTTAACAGGGAATTAAGAAGGATTATTGAGAATCACAACGCAACCGAAGAAGTCAGAGCTGTTAAAGAAAGACGAGAAGCAGTATTGCTTCCGCATTTTACATGTCACCATCTGAGACATACTTTTTGTACCAGATTATGCGAAGCAGATGTCCATATCAAAGTAATTCAAACCATAATGGGGCATAAGGATATTCAAACAACAATGGACATTTACGCAGAAGTAACAGAGTGGAAAAAGAAAGAATCACTCAATGAAGTTTTTAAGGAAATGAAGTGCAGGAATTGCCATTTATCGTAGATATTTACATACAGAAGGCTTTAAAAGGAAAACAGGTACAAATGTAATGGAAAAGAATTTGAAATGAAGTTTTAAAGAATCATGGAACAATTCTTGACGTATGAACAGGCGAAAAGTATAATAAACTCTGGATAATCAGACAAAGATGGAGGAAGTTAAATGGCATTGAGTAAAAAGCCGGTCAACGGCATGAAGGATATATTACCAAAAGAGATGGAAATCCGCGATTATGTGACAAGTGTGATCAAGGATACGTACCGGAGCTTTGGCTTTACACCGATTGAGACTCCTTGCATGGAGAATATTGCGAACTTAAGCAGCAAGCAGGGCGGTGAGAACGAGAAGCTGATCTTTAAGGTATTAAAAAGAGGAGAAAAGTTAAATCTTGAGACCGCAAAGGAAGAAGCTGATGTTGTTGACTTTGGTATGAGATACGACCTTACCGTGCCGCTCACCCGTTTTTATTCCAATAATGCGAATGACCTTCCGACACCGTTTAAGGCACTTCAGATTGGAAGCGTATGGAGAGCAGACCGTCCGCAGCGTGGACGGTACCGCCAGTTTACTCAGTGTGATATCGACATCTTAGGAGAGCCGAGCAATCTTGCAGAGATCGAGCTGATTACAGCAACGACGACAACGATTGGACGTCTTGGCTTTAAAAATTTCGAGATCCGCATCAATGAGCGCCGCATTTTAAAGGCGATGGCTGCATACAGCGGATTTTCCGAGGAACAGTATGACGATGTATTTATCACACTCGATAAGATGGACAAGATCGGGTTAGAAGGAGTATCTGAGGAGCTGTCAAAGAACGGCTATCCAAAGGAAGCCATCGATAAATATCTTGGACTGTTTGAACTGCTTTCGGATAAGCGTGATGTGGCAGAAGGTGTGGCATTACTTTCCGAGACACTTGGCGAATATCTTGATAAAGAGGTGGCAGATAATTTAACAGAGATCGCAGCAGCAGTTAATGAGACAAAGGCTGCAGATTTTACCCTTGTTTTCGATCCGACGCTTGTACGTGGAATGAGCTATTACACCGGAACGATTTTTGAGATCGCAATGCCGGATCTCGGCGCAGCATGCGGCGGTGGCGGACGTTATGACAAGATGGTAGGAAAGTTTACCGGAAAAGACGTTCCGGCATGTGGATTTTCCATCGGCTTTGAGCGTATTATCCTGCTTCTTATGGAAAGTGGTTTTCAGATTCCAGAGAGTCCGAAGAAGGTTGCTTATCTTGTAGAGAAGGGCTGCCCGCCAGAAAAGGTTGTCGAGGTTATGAAGCAGGCAAAGCAGGCAAGGGAAAATGGCAGGCAGGTGCTTGTTGTCCGTATGAACAAAAATAAAAAGTTCCAGAAGGAACAGTTAAATAAAGAGGGATATGAAGAGTTCGTAGAATTCTTCAACCGTTAGG
>CAKRLN010000288.1 GCA_934359535.1 uncultured Lachnospiraceae bacterium | reverse complement strand
CCCACAAGGGGAGCGACTTGTCTGCCGGCTTAATTCGTCCTGACAGGCATGTATTTCAATCCACGCTCCCACAAGGGGAGCGACACGGACCGCTAACAATTCCCGGCGGTCACGGATTATTTCAATCCACGCTCCCACAAGGGGAGCGACGGGAGAATCTGGCGAGCTCTTATATAATGCATTTATTTCAATCCACGCTCCCACAAGGGGAGCGACGATATTGTAACGCATCCTGTTTCAATAGGTGGAATTTCAATCCACGCTCCCACAAGGGGAGCGACAACCTAGTAAAATACTCTAGGTATCGGTAATAGAATTTCAATCCACGCTCCCACAAGGGGAGCGACTACGCAGCGATAATCTGTTGGTTTAATAACATGATTTCAATCCACGCTCCCACAAGGGGAGCGACGGCATATTCCGTCTTGTTCGCTCCGTCATACTGAAATTTCAATCCACGCTCCCACAAGGGGAGCGACTATCGCTTATCATGTATTGTATAATCCCCAAACGATTTCAATCCACGCTCCCACAAGGGGAGCGACACCTCTCGCGATCGCCTCCTGACCAACCAACATCTATTTCAATCCACGCTCCCACAAGGGGAGCGACGTCCTTGCCGGACACGTTTCTGATTACCGGATGATTTCAATCCACGCTCCCACAAGGGGAGCGACGTCAATGATCAGGAGATATCCCTGATTGACATTATTTCAATCCACGCTCCCACAAGGGGAGCGACATTGGCGACGTGGCGTTTGATGAATTGCTGGGAATTTCAATCCACGCTCCCACAAGGGGAGCGACCCATCAGTTTGACTGCTGCCGCTGTGACAGTTCGATTTCAATCCACGCTCCCACAAGGGGAGCGACCTTGCGTCCTTCTCTGTTTGTATAGCTTCCAGTCTATTTCAATCCACGCTCCCACAAGGGGAGCGACAGTCATTTTCTTTTCCTTCGTCAAATATATTTGCATTTCAATCCACGCTCCCACAAGGGGAGCGACTGTCCCAGCGGTTTCCCCATAGTTTTTCGCAATAATTTCAATCCACGCTCCCACAAGGGGAGCGACATCATTCCTGTTCGTTTCTTCGATCTCTATCGTATTTCAATCCACGCTCCCACAAGGGGAGCGACTTTGTCGTGATAGACCGCCATATTTTGTCAACCATATTTCAATCCACGCTCCCACAAGGGGAGCGACCCGGGGCGGAATAATAATCATATTCTTTCACGTAATATTTCAATCCACGCTCCCACAAGGGGAGCGACCAAAGATACCTGTTATAAAGTCCATCAAATTCGTATTTCAATCCACGCTCCCACAAGGGGAGCGACGACGAACGGTGCAACCTTTCTGCTGCCTTTCTTATTTCAATCCACGCTCCCACAAGGGGAGCGACCTGATCGAGCCTGATCTTCCTGATTCCGGCGGTGATTTCAATCCACGCTCCCACAAGGGGAGCGACACTTTTGTCATTATTTTTACTATGTTGTTTTTGCATTTCAATCCACGCTCCCACAAGGGGAGCGACGATACAAATTCATACTTGTCTTTTAGCTCTGCTTATTTCAATCCACGCTCCCACAAGGGGAGCGACCGTCGCGCTGGATCAGTTCCAGCCCTTCCAGAAAAATTTCAATCCACGCTCCCACAAGGGGAGCGACCTTCGTGAAATTCTCAACCCTGGCGATCACGACCATTTCAATCCACGCTCCCACAAGGGGAGCGACCGTCGCTTTTACACGACGCGGCCGCGGCCAGTGCATTTCAATCCACGCTCCCACAAGGGGAGCGACAACAAATTGTGGTTCCTTCGTCGTTGAAGGTCTGATTTCAATCCACGCTCCCACAAGGGGAGCGACTGCAATATTATACAAAAAAATTATTATATGTACAACATTATATAAATAGTGCCTAAATAACTACTTTCCAAATTAACTTTCAATATTACATGTAAAGCACAAAATCACTTTTTTGTGCACTTTTTCTGGTGCGAATCAGTCCACTTTTTTATGTGTGCTATATATTCGCACTTATATTTTTATAAAATTAAAGGCTGATCTACTGCTAGTCCACGATCTATCCCCATATGTTCAACCTTTGTCTGATAGCGATCTCCTAAATAATAAAAACGCAAACTGTCCACACTCTCGTCTATTATATCACCTAAAATTGACTTGAGCATAACGCATTGTGCCTGATCCAGAATACACTCAAATACGGAATTCTGTACACGTCTTCCATAATTTACACACTGCTTAGCAACTTTTCTCAACCGTGTTCTTCCCGCTGCTGTTTCCGTATTGACATCATACGTAATCAATACAAGCATTTTTTCACCTCATTTCCATAAAAAAACAGGATATCCATCTAAATCTCCGCGCAAATATCTTGCCAACAGCATTGCTTGAACATATGGAACCATTCCCCACTCTACCTTTTCTTTTAAAAAAGGATGTACAATGACCTCTTTTTTCTTATTTTGCCATTCTGATAAAAGCTTTTTTCTTGTATCATCATCCATTAACACTGCACCATTTTCCTTTTTCTTAAAATTCTTGCCATTAACAATTTTCTTATTGATCAGGGACAGTACAAAACGATCCGCATATACTGCACGAAATTCTTCTATAAGATCCAATGCCAGTGACGTTCTTCCAGGACGATCGGTATGCAGATACCCAACGTAT
>CAKRLN010000287.1 GCA_934359535.1 uncultured Lachnospiraceae bacterium | reverse complement strand
AATTTACACAGAAGTCGATCGAAGCAATCAATGACTGCGAGAAGTTAGCATATGAATATGGCAATCAGGAGATCGAGCAGGAGCATCTGCTTGTTGCACTGTTACAGCAGGAGGATGGCCTGATCCCGAAGCTGATTGAGAAAATGGAAATAAACAAAGAGCATTTTATGGAGAATGCAAAGCGTCATCTGGAAGCAAGGGTTAAGGTATCCGGCGGACAGGTGTATGTCGGACAGAACTTGAATAAGGTTCTTATTAACGCGGAAACAGAGGCAAAGCAGATGGGCGATGAGTACGTATCTGTTGAACATCTTTTCCTCGCACTTTTGAAATATCCAAACAATGCAATCAAGGAGATCATAAAGGAGTACGGACTGACGAGAGAGCGCTTTTTACAGGCACTTTCCACGGTAAGAGGCAATCAGAAGGTTACCTCGGACAATCCGGAGGCAACCTATGATACACTGGAGAAATACGGCTACGATATGGTAGAGCGGGCCAGACAGCAGAAGATGGATCCGGTCATCGGCAGGGATTCCGAGATCCGGAATGTTATCCGCATTCTTTCGAGAAAGACGAAGAACAATCCGGTTTTAATCGGTGAGCCGGGTGTCGGAAAGACAGCAGTTGTCGAAGGGCTTGCACAGCGTATCGTGCGCGGTGATGTCCCGGAGGGCTTAAAGGATAAAAAGCTTTTTGCACTTGACATGGGAGCACTGGTAGCCGGTGCGAAATACCGTGGCGAATTTGAGGAACGGTTAAAGGCTGTGCTTGACGATGTAAAGAATTCCAACGGACAGATCATCCTCTTTATTGATGAGCTGCATACGATTGTCGGAGCCGGGAAAACGGACGGAGCCATGGATGCCGGACAGCTTTTAAAGCCGATGCTTGCAAGAGGTGAGCTGCACTGTGTCGGTGCAACGACGCTTGATGAGTACCGCGAATATATTGAGAAGGATGCCGCACTGGAACGGCGTTTCCAGCCGGTTATGGTCGATGAGCCGACCGTCGAGGATACCATTTCCATTCTGCGTGGCTTAAAGGAACGCTATGAGGTGTTCCACGGAGTCAAAATTACAGACTCAGCACTTGTTTCAGCAGCCGTTCTTTCGAACCGTTATATTTCTGACCGTTTCCTGCCGGATAAGGCAATTGACCTTGTCGATGAGGCATGTGCGCTCATAAAGACAGAGCTTGATTCGATGCCGACAGAGCTTGATGAATTGAATCGTCGTGTGATGCAGCTTGAGATTGAGGAGACTGCACTGAAAAAGGAAACCGACCGTCTCAGCAAGGAACGTCTTGAGAACTTACAAAAGGAGCTTGCCGAGCTGCGCGATCAGTTCAATGCGAAAAAGGCGCAGTGGAGCAACGAGAAGAATGCGGTTGAAAAGGTACAGAAGCTGCGTGAGAGCATTGAGAGTACCAAGCGCGAGATCAAGCAGGCACAGCAGAATTACGATCTGGAAAAAGCCGCAGAGCTTCAGTATGGGGTACTTCCACAGATGGAGAAGCAGCTTGAAATCGAGGAGGAGCAGGTGAAAAGCCGTGATCTTTCCCTTGTACATGAGAGTGTCAGTGAGGAAGAAATCGCGCGGATCATCTCAAGATGGACCGGAATTCCGGTAGCAAAGCTGACAGAGAGTGAGCGTAATAAGACGCTGCATCTGGATGCTGAGCTTCATAAGCGAGTTGTCGGACAGGATGATGGTGTCACAAAGGTTACCGAGGCAATCATCCGTTCCAAAGCCGGAATCAAGGACCCGACCAAGCCAATCGGCTCATTCCTCTTCCTTGGACCAACCGGTGTCGGCAAGACCGAGCTTGCAAAAGCACTTGCTGCATGCCTGTTTGACGATGAAGCCAATATGGTGCGTCTTGATATGAGTGAGTATATGGAGAAATACTCCGTGTCACGTTTAATCGGAGCGCCTCCAGGATATGTCGGATACGATGAGGGCGGTCAGCTGACAGAAGCCGTAAGAAGAAAACCATATTCGGTTGTTCTTTTTGATGAGGTGGAGAAGGCACATCCGGATGTCTTTAACGTACTGCTCCAGGTATTAGACGATGGACGGATCACGGATTCCCAGGGCAGAACCGTAGACTTTAAGAATACGATCATTATTATGACAAGTAACCTTGGATCGGCACAGCTGCTTGAGGGCATTGATGAAAACGGCAATATCCAGCCGGAATGTGAAGCACGCGTCATGGATGAGTTAAAAGGACATTTCCGTCCAGAATTTTTAAACCGTCTTGATGAGATCATCATGTTTAAGCCACTGACAAAGGACAATATCGGTCATATCATTAACCTTATGATGGATGATCTGAACAAACGTCTTTCAGACAGGGAGATTACCGTTTCTTTGACACCGCAGGCAAAGGATTATATTGTAGAGCATGGATACGATCCGGTATATGGTGCCCGTCCGCTGAAGCGTTTCCTTCAGAAGCATGTAGAGACACTTTCTGCCAAGCTGATTCTTGCAGATGAGGTAGCGGCAGGTGACACGATCTTAATCGATGTGGAAAATGGATCGCTTACGGCACATGCCACGAAAGAGGTATAAAAATAATACAAGGGTCAAAATATATGCAACAGAAGACACATGTTCCTGCTTTTTCGATCATACAATAGAGCGATGGGAAGAAGCCGGGGGCAGCCGTGAGAAAAAGAAAGCAAAAAGGGATCA
>CAKRLN010000286.1 GCA_934359535.1 uncultured Lachnospiraceae bacterium | reverse complement strand
CAATACTCCATGGTATTGTCAAGCACGGTCTTCGCCTCATCCATCAGACTTTCAGAATTGCGGACATATACGAAACCACGGGATACGATATCCGGCCCTGCAAGCACCTGTCCGGAACCATTCTCTAATGTCATAACTACGATAATGATTCCATCCTCTGCAAGATGCTGTCTGTCGCGGAGTACGATATTGCCGACATCTCCAACACCAAGTCCATCAACAAATACATTGCCGACATGAACATGTCCGGTTACCTCTGCACCATTCTCATCGATCTCAAGGACATCCCCGGATGATAAGATCTTGATGTGATCCTTATCCATGCCAAGCTCTTCTGCGATCTTTGCCTGTGCAACAAGATGCTTGTACTCTCCGTGTACCGGAATTGCATATTTTGGATTTACAAGAGAATAAATCAGCTTGATATCCTCCTGGCAGGCATGTCCGGATACGTGTACATCCTGGAAAATAACCTCGGCACCCTTTCTCATCAGCTCATTGATAACTCCGGTTACGGATTTCTCATTACCTGGTATCGGACTGGAGCTGAATACGATCGTGTCATTCGGCTTAATGGATACCTTTCTGTGCATGCCGGATGCCATGCGGGAAAGTGCCGCCATGGATTCTCCCTGACTTCCGGTTGTAATAATAACCGTCTGTTCATCTGGGTAGTTGCGAAGCTGGTCTGCCTCAATCAGAATATTATCCGGAAGTGTCAGATAACCAAGCTCGGATGCGATGGAAATGATATTTACCATGCTCCGACCTTCAATCGCTACCTTTCTTCCATATTTATTGGCAGAGTTAATGATCTGCTGTACACGGTCTACGTTCGACGCGAAGGTTGCAATGATAATTCTCTGATTCTTATGATCATCAAAAATCTTATCCAGTGTCTTACCAACGGTCTTTTCTGACATGGTAAAGCCCTTGCGCTCTGCATTCGTACTGTCGCAAAGCAGTGCAAGTACACCCTTCTTCCCGATCTCACCAAATCTCTGAAGATCAATTGCATCTCCAAATACCGGTGTGTAATCTACCTTAAAGTCACCGGTATGGACAACAATTCCTGCCGGGGAATAGATTGCAAGCGCTGCCGCATCCTGGATACTGTGGTTTGTTTTAATGAATTCCACACGGAAGCAGCCAAGGTTGATGTGCTGTCCGTATTTTACAACCTTGCGCTTTACCTTCTTTAACATATCATGCTCTTTTAATTTGTGATCGATGATACCAATGGTAAGCTTGGTCGCATAGATTGGTACGTTGATGTCTTTTAACACATACGGAATCGCACCGATATGATCCTCATGTCCGTGTGTAATAAAGAATCCTTTTACTTTATCAATATTGTCCTTTAAATATGTGACATCCGGAATAACAAGATCGATTCCAAGCATATCATCATCCGGGAATGAGATTCCGCAGTCGACTACAATAATGCTGTCCTCGTACTCGAAGGCAGTGATATTCATACCGATCTGCTCTAAGCCTCCAAGCGGAATGATCTTTAATTTGCTTTTCTTTCTTCCGTTCTCTTTCGCATGTTCCTGTTTCGTTATTTCATGTCTGGAATTATGATCCAGTTCTCTTTCTTTCTTCAAAAATTTTACCTCCAGATTACAGGTTTCCTAAAATTCTACTCTTGTATCTTCATCCATAAGCTCTGAAAATACCTTGCCAAGGGCACTAAGCTCTACATCGTCTTCTACCATCTCATAAAGGATCTCTCCATCCTCTCTTGCATGGATCTCCTTTAAGATATAAGCGTCTCCGTCGCCCTCTTCTTCTTCCGTCACAAAAAGATATTTGATGCCATTTAACTGTGTCTGCTCTAAGACATAAAATGACACGGTCTCGTTTGTTTCCGGATCTGTAAACTGCACGTTCTCCATCATTTCCGTAATCTCCTTCTTACTTAAATTCTGGAGCAAAAGCGTTCCGTTCTACATGTCTCCTGCACATCTTGCAGGACATAAAAACCGGATATCTTAATTATCCTGCTTATGATTTGCAAGATAATCGAGATATCCCTGTAAAATAAATATTGCCGCAATCTCGTCAACATATTCCTTGCGGTTCTCTCTTCGAATGCCCATCTCCATCATGGAGTTATCCGCAGACACGGTAGTAAGACGCTCGTCCCACAAGATGACCTCAAGCCCTGTACGCTTCTCTAACATCTCCTTGAATTCCTTCGTCTTCTCGCAGCGCTCACCCTCCGTATTGTTCATGTTCTTTGGAAATCCTAAAACAATCCTGTCTGCCTCATATTCTTTCACAAGCTCTTCGATCCGCGCGAGTGTCTGTCGCAGCTTTGACGGAGACTTTCTCCGGATGATCTCAACACCCTGTGCTGTGATCAAAAGCGCATCACTGACTGCAACTCCCACTGTCTTTGAACCAAAATCCAATCCTAAAATCCGCATAATCTCACCGTACCGGATTATCTCCAGGAATTGTTCTCGATATAAGCCTTCAAAACCTCTTCCACAAGTTCGTCACGCTCCACCTTCATGATCAGGCTTCTGGCATTATTATGGCTTGTGATATACGTTGGATCACCGGACATAATATATCCCACAATCTGATTCACCGGATTGTACCCTTTCTCACTGAGTGACCGGTATACAACCTCAAGAACGTCCTTTACCTGAAGTTCCGGCTCCTTTTCTACTTTAAAATACTGTGTGTTGTTAATATTCTGCATAATTTCACGCCTTT
>CAKRLN010000285.1 GCA_934359535.1 uncultured Lachnospiraceae bacterium | reverse complement strand
ATGCAGTTACAGGTGGTTCATTTTTAAACATGTCAGTGTTTGCGTTGAATATCACACCGTATATTACATCTTCCATTATTATGCAGCTGCTTACGATTGCAATTCCGAAATTAGAGGAAATGCAGCGTGACGGTGAAGAAGGAAGAAAGAAAATTGTTGAGATTACCCGTTACTTAACAATTGCACTCGGTCTTATCGAGTCAATTGCTATGGCAATTGGATTTTACAGAAGCGGATACTTAACAGATAAAAGCCCACTTACAATTATCATGATCGTAACATCTCTTACAGCTGGATCAGCTGTATTGATGTGGATTGGTGAACGTATTACGGAAAAGGGCGTGGGAAATGGTATTTCTATCGTATTGGTAATCAATATTATTTCCCGTATGCCGGAAGATCTGCTTTCCCTTTGGAATCAGTTTATTTCAGGCAAAAGCATACCTCAGGGAACGGTTGCTGCACTCGTAATCATCGCAATTATTGTTGCAATGGTATTTTTCGTTGTGTTGCTTCAGGGAGCTGAAAGACGAATTCCTGTACAGTATTCCAAGAGAATTCAGGGAAGAAAACAGATAGGCGGACAGCAGACCAACATTCCTTTAAAGGTAAATACCGGTGGTGTAGTGCCTGTCATTTTTGCACAGTCACTGATGCAGACACCAGTTATCATTGCTTCTATTCTGGGCAAGGGTAATGGAACCGGATTCTGGAGTAAGGTATTAAAAGGATTATCCCAGTCAAACTGGTGTGATCTGGACAATATGATCTACAGCATTGGCTTGGTCGTATATATCGTACTCATCATTGCGTTTGCATACTTCTATACACAGATTACATTTAATCCATTAGAGGTTGCCAACAATATGAAGCGCTCTGGCGGTTTTATTCCGGGTATCAGACCTGGTAAGCCGACAAGCGATTACTTAAATCAAATATTAAATTATGTTGTCTTTATAGGTGCTGTGGCATTAGCGTTTGTTGCATTTGTTCCAATTTTCTTCAACGGCGTGTTCGGTGCGAATGTTTCCTTCGGTGGAACATCCATCATCATTATCGTTGGTGTTGTAATTGAGACAGTAAAACAGATTGAATCACAGATGTTAGTACGTTACTATAAAGGATTCTTAAACGACTAATTGTACTTTGGAGATACTGGCATTGCCGTATCTCCATTCGTGCAATAAATAATGGGAGATTGAAAATGAAAATTATCATGTTAGGTGCTCCAGGAGCAGGAAAAGGAACTCAGGCAAAACAGATCGCAGCGAAATATCAGATTCCACATATTTCTACCGGAGATATTTTCCGTGCGAATATTAAGAACGGTACTGAGTTAGGCAAGAAAGCAAAGACCTATATGGATCAGGGAGCTTTGGTTCCGGATGAACTGACCTGTGACCTTGTTATGGATCGTATCCAGCAGGATGACTGTGCAAACGGATTCGTTTTAGACGGATTCCCAAGAACCATCCCACAGGCGGAGGCATTGGATGCAGCATTAAATAAGATCAACCAGACAATGGATTATGCCATTGACGTCGATGTTCCAGATGAGAACATTGTAAAACGTATGGGCGGAAGACGCGCATGCCTAAACTGTGGTGCAACCTACCACATCGTATTCAACCCGACCAAGGTTGAAGGGGTATGTGATGCCTGCGGTAATCCAACCGTTTTAAGAGACGATGATAAGCCGGAGACGGTTCAGAAACGTTTATCTGTATACCACGCTCAGACGCAGCCTCTGATCGACTATTATAAGAAACAGAATATTTTAAAATCAGTTGACGGTACCCAGTCCATGGATCAGGTATTTACGGATATCGTTGCGATCTTAGGTGAATAGTTATGTCTGTAACGATTAAGTCCGCAAGGGAGATCGATCTGATGCGCGAGGCGGGAAAAATTCTTGCAAGCGTACACCAGAATCTGGGAAAAGAAATCAAACCGGGAATGTCTACACTTGATGTAGACAGACTCGGAGAAGAGATGATCCGAAGCTATGGATGTATTCCTTCTTTTAAAAACTATTGCGGATATCCGGCTTCTATCTGTGTGTCCGTCAACGAAGAGGTTGTTCATGGAATACCAAGAAAAGATAAGATTTTAAAAGAAGGCGATATCGTAAGCCTGGATGCAGGAGTGATCTACAAAGGCTACCATTCGGATGCAGCAAGGACGGTGGCTGTCGGAGAGATCAGCAAAGAAGCAAAAGAGCTGATTGACCGAACAAGGATGAGTTTTTTTGAAGGAATGAAAAAGGCCGTTGCAGGAGGACATCTAAATGACATCGGAGCAGCGATTGGCGGGTATGCGGAGGGCTTCGGATATGGTGTTGTCCGTGATCTTGTTGGACACGGAATCGGAACACATCTGCATGAAGATCCGGAGATTCCGAATTTCAAGAAATTCCGGAGAGGCATAAAGCTTCGCCCTGGAATGACACTTGCCGTTGAACCGATGATCAACCTTGGAACACCGGAGGTACTCTGGATGGATGATGAGTGGACGGTTGTGACCGAGGATATGTCATTATCCGCTCATTATGAGAATACGATTCTTATCACAGAGGGAAAACCGGAGATTCTTTCTCTGACAGAGGAAGAAAAGGCGGCAGGATTTTTAGATCTCTTTTAACAGATAACAGTATCCCAATGGGAATTTAATTAGGAGGAATTAAGATATGTCAAAAGCAGACGTAATTGAAGTAGAAGGTGTTGTAGTTGAAAAATTACCAAATG
>CAKRLN010000284.1 GCA_934359535.1 uncultured Lachnospiraceae bacterium | reverse complement strand
GCGCTAAAGTACAGCGCCTAAGTACCGGCCGCTCCCCAGTGTCTTCTTAATCTTTTTGTCACTTTTCACAATGAAATTCAACACAATTATGAGTTTCGCAATTGCCTATTTTTCATCCTACTCACTGCATCATGCCAAGACCAAAATTTGCAAGCTCAGCCACCGTTACCACACATCCTGCAAGAAAGAACAGACTGTTTGCGATTCCGTGTGCGTGAAACCAGCCAAGCGCAATCCCCCGTTTCATCGGATACAAAAGCCGGACCTGCTTCTTATTAAAGATATCCGTTGCAAGATGGGATAAAAAACCGATTGTAAAATAAAGTACCGCTCTCTTCCATACGATTCCAAGTGCCACATCCAGCATAAAAAGTGCCAGAAACGAATGCATGAATGACCTGTGCGGCTGTTCCTTTCCAAAGGCACAGATTCCGATAAAAAGCAGAATTCCTGCAATGGTTCTTGCATATCCGTCGTTTCTTAAAATTCTTGCAATCATATGCGTATGAAAAAAATAATCGCAGGCAATTACACCTCCGACGACAAGAACCGACAGTCCTACAACCTTATCTGCATCCTTATGTGATCCCGATGTTCCGACATCAATATCGCTAATAAGCGCACCGAGCGCGCCTCCGCCTGCTGCAAGAATCATTTCAGAAGCTGTCGCAGGCTTTGTAAGTGCAATGGTCGCAGCAATTCCGACCATCATATGTGTTTTCCCTAACATGTTTTCTCTCCATTTCTCTTTTATAAACAAGTGATTGCCAGATTGCCTGTTCAATCTCCATATTCCAGCTCCCCCTCTAACAAATAAATCAGGACTCTGCATTTATTCTACCATAAATTATCTGGAAGCAATAGTAAAATCTAAGCCCTATGCCATTCTTCATTGACCCTTCTTCCTGTATCCCTTATAATAAAATCAGGTAATTGCGAAACTCACAGAAAGTAAATTGGACATGTAATCGTAAATTGGAGAAAGTTTCGCAATGCATAATAAAAAGTTATAGCAGAAAGAGGAAGTAGGAGTTATGATATTTGCAGCAGAATGGCTTGCCCTGCACCTTTTGGGTGTGATCGTGGTATTTGCCTTATTATTAATTGTGTCCCGGAAAGATGATACGGCATATAAAAGTGAGCTGACCCTCACAATCGCATGCTGTCTTGTAACCCTGGCTGCAAAAAGCTTCTACATTATGGGCGGAAGCAAGGAGACACTTCTTGCGCTCGGAAAGCTTGAATATCTCGGCAAATGCTTTGGAAACTACTGTGCCCTTATGTTTCTTCTCCGCTGGAGAAATATCAAGGTTCCAACCTGGTTTGTCCATTCACTTTTATTGATAAACGTCATCTTTTATTCGATCATCGCAACGGTTGACTACCACCATCTGTACTACAAGGATACCTGGCTTGCACCATCAAAGCTAAATTTAAGCGGTTACTCTCTGGAGATTTCTCCTGCACCTATATACTATGCCTATATGCTGTTTCTTGTTGCAGAAATCCTTGGCAGCATCGGACTGATTATCTCCTCCTACTACTCTAAAACCAATATGCCGGATAAGCTTACGCTCCATCTGATCCTTATCGCTGCCATGCTCTCGCCTATGGTGCTTTTGTCGCTGCGGCTGCTTGGCATTTTAAAAGGGGATGACCCGACACCGCTTGGCATCCTTTTATCCTGCGTCTTTTTATGTGTTGCCGTTGTCCGGTTTGGTCTGTTTGATCCGGTTAAAAATGCCAAAAACCAGATCATCAACAGCTTAAAGGAGGCACTTGTCGTTACCGATTCCGAGCATCGCTTCCTCTTTTTAAACCCAATGGCAGAAACCCTTGTCTCCGCAATCCGGGAAACAGATGCTTCCCGAAGGGATGATGAAATCTATAGCATTGTAAAAGGCTCCGGTGGATATTTTGACTGGTGTCATCGTCATTACCAGGTGGAAGAACAGATTCTGAAAACACAGGAAATTACCCAGGGTTATATGCTTACAGTTATAGACATTACTGATATTATGGAGAAAAATCACCAGATGAAAAAGCTGATGGAACAGGCAAACGCTGCCAATCAGGCAAAATCGGCCTTTGTCTCCAACATCTCCCATGAGATCCGCACCCCAATGAACTCCATTGTTGGAATCACAGAGGTCATGCTCCGCTCTCCACACTCCGATAAGGAACAGGAGTATCTGCTTAATATCCAAAGCTCCGGAAAAGCTCTGCTTACCATCATCAATGATATACTCGATTATTCAAAAATGGAATCTGGAAAAATGCAGCTTGTGCCAGAGCCCTACGATACCCTCTCCCTGTTCCATGACTTAAAGCTTACGCTCGAAAACCAGATAAAAGACCCGCAGGTTGCATTTTACTTCGAGCTTGATCCAACACTCCCCTGCGTCTTAAACGGTGATGGCGGCCGCATCCGCCAGATCGTCACAAACCTTGTAAACAACTCGATGAAATACACAAAAGCCGGATATGTCCGTTTTTCTGTCAAAGTCAAAAGCATGAAAAAGAACCGCATTTCCCTGCTCTTTGCCGTAGAGGATACCGGAATCGGCATTAAAAAGGAGGATCAGGCACTTTTATTCGATTCCTTCCAGCGCGTGGATCTAAAGAAGAACCGGCAGATCGAAGGCACCGGATTAGGCTTGACAATTTCGCAAAATTTCGTCAATATGATGGGGGGAAGTATTAAAGTCGAAAGTGAATATGGAAAAGGCAGCCGCTTTTCTTTTCTGATTGACCAGGACATCGTAGACCATACCC
>CAKRLN010000283.1 GCA_934359535.1 uncultured Lachnospiraceae bacterium | reverse complement strand
GCTCACAGAGCACACTGCTCAAACGTTGGTGTTGCACAGTTAGTTGATACCGCAGTTGTAGGTTACTTAATGCAGAAGGAGATTGACTTCCTTGGAAATGCAGTTGAGAATCCGGTAAGACCTTTCGTTGCAATCCTTGGTGGTGCAAAAGTTGCTGATAAATTAAATGTAATTAACAACCTGATCGAGAAATGTGATACCTTAATCATCGGTGGTGGTATGGCATTCACATTCGTAAAAGCCCAGGGTTATGAGATTGGTAAATCTTTAGTAGATGATGAGAAGCTTGATTACTGCAAAGAGATGATCGCAAAAGCTGAGAAGCTTGGCAAAAAACTCTTACTTCCAGTTGACGCTGTATGCGTAAAGGAATTTCCAAATCCAATCGATGCCAAGGTTGATACAATTGTATGCGATATCGATGCAATCCCTGCTGATACCATGGGCTGTGATATCGGACCAAAATCTGCACAGCTTTTCGCAGATGCTGTAAAAGCAGCTAAGACAGTTGTATGGAACGGACCAATGGGTGTATTCGAGAACCCGACTCTTGCTGAGGGTACTTTAAAGGTTGCTCAGGCTTTAGCTGATACAGATGCTACAACAATCATCGGTGGTGGTGATTCCGCCGCAGCAGTGAACCAGATGGGCTTTGGTGATAAGATGAGCCATATCTCTACAGGTGGTGGAGCTTCCCTTGAGTTCTTAGAGGGTAAAGAATTACCAGGTGTAGCAGCAGCAAACGACAAATAGACGTGATACAGCGGATTTAAGAAAGAAGGATATTCTAAAATGGCAAGAAGAAAAATCGTAGCCGGCAACTGGAAAATGAACATGACTCCAAGCCAGGCTGTTAAATTAGTAGAAGAGTTAAAACCATTAGTAGCATCAGATACTGTTGATGTTGTATATTGCGTACCAGCAATCGACATCGTACCAGTTGTAGAAGCATGCAAGGGCACAAACGTAGCAGTTGGTGCAGAGAACATGTACTTCGAAGAGAAGGGTGCTTACACAGGTGAAATCTCAGCAGAAATGTTAGTAGATGCAGGTGTAAAATACGTAGTTATCGGACATTCTGAGAGACGCGATTACTTCAAAGAGGACGATGCTTTATTAAACAAGAAAGTAAAGAAAGCTTTCGAAGCAGGACTTACTCCAATCCTTTGCTGTGGAGAGACTTTAGAGCAGAGAGAGATGGGCATCACACTTGACTGGATCCGTATGCAGATCAAATCTGATCTTGCAGGCGTAACCGCAGAGCAGGTTGCTTCCATGGTAATCGCTTACGAGCCAATCTGGGCAATCGGAACTGGTAAAACAGCTACCTCCGATCAGGCAGAAGAGGTTTGTGGTGCAATCCGTGAGTGCATCAAGGAAGTATACGATGAGGCTACCGCAGAAGCAGTACGTATCCAGTACGGCGGATCTGTAAATGCAGGCAATGCAGCAGAATTATTTGCAAAACCGGACATCGACGGTGGTTTAGTTGGTGGAGCTTCCTTAAAAGCTGATTTCGGAAAGATCGTAAACTACTAATTACCGTTTTGCGAATGGTGTCACGCCAAGCCGCATAATTGTATATTGAGAAGATCGGAAAAACGTCACAGGACAGGAACGTGTCTTGTGGCGTTTTTTATGCTTGCAGAACACTTGTTCTTGTGATATAGTAAATACATAAAACAAACATACGTTCTGAATGCGGCAAGCAGGGAAGGGAGTGTCAGAAGCGGTATGAACAATGTAATTCTGCAAAATGAAAGGATATCCGAGAAGCTTGCAATCTTAGCGGATGCAGCAAAATACGATGTGGCATGCACCTCAAGTGGTGTGGAGCGAAAAGGTGATGGAAAGCATATGGGAAATGCCGTTGGTGCCGGGATCTGTCATGCTTTTGCCGGGGATGGCAGATGTATTTCCCTGCTTAAGATTCTGCTTACGAATGAATGCATTTACGATTGCAGATACTGTGTGAACCGGGTGTCCAATGATGTGCCGCGTGCTGCCTTTACCCCGGAAGAGGTGTGTGAACTGACGATTGAGTTTTACCGGAGAAATTATATCGAAGGACTTTTTCTAAGCTCTGGAATCTTAAAAAGTCCGGACTATACGATGGGGCTTTTGTATGAGACGCTTGCCCTGCTTAGGGGAAAATACCATTTTAACGGATACATCCATGTGAAGGGAATTCCAGGAGCATCGGCAGAGCTTGTTGAGATGACAGGATATCTTGCAGACCGAATGAGCGTGAATCTGGAGCTTCCGACTGCAGAAGGGTTAAAGAATCTTGCACCGAACAAGGTCCGTAAGAATATCTTAAAGCCAATGCGGCAGATCCAGAATGGCGTGAAGGAGAGCAGGAGCTTCCATGGCATTACGAGCATGACAAGCCGTGTTTCCATTGATGAGCGAAGCTATTACGACCAGATGGCGGAGATTGCGGAAAGCCATGACCGCCTTTTGGATTACCAGAAGTCGAAAGGGCTTGTGCATAAAGAAGGAAGCTATGGCATAACACAGACGAAGGCGATGCAGGTCGCAGAGAAGGACTGGCGGTTCGGGGAGATTAAGAGCCGGAAGAGAGACACACTTTCCCGCGCGGATCGTTATTTTGTTCCGGCAGGGCAGAGTACGCAGATGATTATTGGTGCATCTGGAGAGTCAGATTATGAGATTATGGCGGTTTCGGAAGCACTTTATAACCGTTTTGATATGAAGCGCGTGTTTTATTCTGCTTTTATCAATGTGAATCAGGATGCATCACTTCCGGCGCTCACACAGGGACCACCGC
>CAKRLN010000282.1 GCA_934359535.1 uncultured Lachnospiraceae bacterium | reverse complement strand
GTCTCCAAAACTCCAGAGGAGGGTTCGATTCCTTCCACCCCTGTTAAGTCCTTGAGCAATCAAGGACTTTTTTACTGTAACCAATCAAATCTTTGGACAGGAGAAAAAAGAATGGAATACCGATTATCAATAGAAGAATATAACAGGATAGAACAGCAGGCTGCACTTCTCGATATCAGGGATACCGGAAGCTATCAGTATGGCTTTCTGCCGGGGGCTTTGAATTTTCCAGCAGAGGAGCTGCTTGCGCTTATGGAAGGAGCCGAAAATAACGACGCATTTTGCAAGGCCTTTGCAAAAAGGGCAGGAGCTTCCGCAGAGGCATGCAAGGACAAGCCCGTTGTGATTTACTGTCAGAAGGGAACAAGCAGCTATGAGGTGGCAGAGAAATTAAGAGAATACGGAATCTTGGCATACGATTTAGAGGGCGGATACCTTGGATGGCTCATGCATGCAATGGGCAGTGAGCGCGAGGATGAAAAAGCCAGGGAAGAACGCTGTGCTGGGATTGAGCTTAGTATCCGAAAGAAGTTCCACAAGCAGATATTCAGTAAATTTGCCAAAGCGATCAATGAATATGAGCTGCTAAAGCCGGGCGATAAGGTTGCTGTGTGTATTTCCGGTGGAAAAGACTCGATGCTTATGGCAAAGCTCTTCCAGGAGCTGAAGCGCCATAATAAATTTGAATTTGAAGTTGTATTTCTTGTTATGGATCCGGGATATAATAAGGAAAACAGGGCAATCATTGAAAATAACGCAAAGCTTATGAATATTCCAGTCCAGATTTTTGAAAGCCAGATTTTTGATGCTGTCTATGAGATTGAAAAATCTCCGTGTTATCTTTGTGCACGCATGAGAAGAGGACATCTCTACCATGAGGCGAAACGGCTTGGCTGCAACAAAATTGCATTAGGACATCATTATGATGATGTGATCGAGACGATTCTTATGGGCATGCTCTACGGTGCCCAGGTGCAGACGATGATGCCAAAGCTGCACAGCACGAATTTTGAAGGGATGGAGCTGATCCGTCCGATGTATCTGATCCGTGAGGACGATATCAAGAAATGGAGAGATTACAATGATCTGCATTTTATCCAATGTGCATGCCGTTTTACAGATACATGTACAACATGCCGTACCGACGGCAGCTCCGTATCGAAGCGTATGGAGGTAAAGAATCTGATCCGCCAGCTAAAAGAGGTGAATCCGTTTATTGAATCGAATATTTTCCGGAGTGTCCAGAATGTGAACCTGAGCACGATTATTGCCTATAAGAAGGATGGGGTAACCCATCATTTCCTGGATGATTACGATGAGAGGGGCAGCCTATGACATTACAGCAATTGCAGCAGGTGATTATGATTGCAGACTGTGGCTCGATGAACGAAGCAGCCAAAAAGCTTTTTGTGTCCCAGCCGAATCTTTCCTCGGTTGTCAAGGAGCTTGAGGAGGAGACCGGAATTACCATTTTTCTGCGTTCGAACCGTGGCATTGTTATTACACCAGAGGGCGAGGAATTCATTGGCTATGCAAGACAGGTGGCTGAGCAGTATAAGCTTTTGGAAAGCCGCTATATTACGCAGAATGCCAAGAAGAAATTCAGCGTATCGATGCAGCATTATACATTTGCAGTGAAGGCATTTGTTGAGATGGTAAAAAAAGTCGGGATGGATGAGTATGAGTTTGCGGTGCATGAGACAAAAACCCATGAGGTCATCGAGAATGTAAAAAATATGAAAAGTGAGCTTGGTGTTCTCTACCTGAATGACTTTAATGCGCAGGTGATGGAGAAGCTGTTTAAGGAAAGCGGACTGATCTTTAAGGAGCTGTTTACCTGTGATACGTATGTATATCTGTGGAGAAATCATCCGCTTGCAGGACAGTCTGTGATTACAATGGCAGAGCTTGGGGACTATCCATGCCTTGCCTTTGAGCAGGGAAGAAACAACTCCTTTTATTTTGCGGAGGAGATGAAGAGCACTTACCAGTATAAAAAGATCATTAAAGCAGATGACCGCGCAACGCTTCTAAACCTGATGGTCGGCTTAAACGGGTATACACTCTGCTCTGGAATTATTACAGAGGAGCTGAACGGAGATGATTACATTGCGGTTCCGCTTCAGGAATCCGAGAAAATGCGCATTGGCTATATCCGGCATAAGGGAGCCAAGATTTCCCCAATTGGGGAGATTTATATTGAAGAATTGAAAAAATACGGTGCGCTGTAACAGAAGGGAGATAAAAACGATGAAAGAATTATCAATTTGGATTGCAGGTGCAGAGGGCAAGATTGGAAGAGCGCTGTGCCAGCATTTGAAAACAACAGACTTTTTCCGTGTCGTTACAACAGATAAGGACTTAAATATCCTAGATGCCCAGGCGGTATCGGATTATGCCAACATGAACCGTCCGGCAGTCGTAATTAACTGTGTCGGGATGTCTGATGAGAAGGAATGTGAGGAAAATATGGTGGAGGCATTCCGCGTAAATGCGCTTGGCGCAAGAAATCTTGCGGTAGCAACCCGTTCCATCAATGCCAAAATCATCCATCTGTCAACGGATGATGTGTTCAGTGGACTGAAAAAAGACCGTCTGACCGAGTTTGATGTGCCAATGCCGACAACGGTATATGGAAAGTCCAAGCTTGCCGGAGAAAACTATGTCCGCGAATTAAACCCGAAGCATCTGATCGTAAGAAGCTCCTGGATCTATGCGGATGCGGAGAACGACTTTTTAACAAATGTGTTAAAAAAGGCAAAGGCCGGAGAAAAGATCGAGGCTTCCTTAGAC
>CAKRLN010000281.1 GCA_934359535.1 uncultured Lachnospiraceae bacterium | reverse complement strand
ACTACCGGAGCAGACCAGTTGAACAGGAAGTGATTCAAGTAGGCTGGTACGTAGGTGCACGTTACGCACATTGAGTGGAAAAATGAGAGAACGTGATCATTTTTCAATGCGGGTGGTACCGCGGAATGAATAAGAATTTCGCCCCTGGAACAAGGTTGTTTCACAATTTTGTTCCAGGGGTTTCTTTGTCTGTAAAAAGCATTCCGTCCCGCACCTTCATTCGCAGATTGTTATCTGC
Organism: uncultured Lachnospiraceae bacterium; assembly: GCA_934359535.1. GTDB lineage: Bacteria > Bacillota > Clostridia > Lachnospirales > Lachnospiraceae > Roseburia. Next base: position 2,602 of record CAKRLN010000281.1, on the reverse strand, counting down.
CAGACACCACAGAAGTGGAAGAAAAGGAGCGTACGAAATAGTATGGAATTTATGACAGGAGCAGTAAAAAAAGACACACTCGAAATCAGCGAGATCAAGGCAGCTGATTATGAGGGAAAGAATGTAAAGGTAAACGGAGCCATCCACACAATCCGTGATATGGGTGAGGTCGCATTTATCGTTTTAAGAAAAAGGGAGGGGCTGATCCAGTGTGTATACGAAGAGGGCAGATCCCAGTTTAAGCTTCATGATCTGAAGGAAGCTGATACCGTTGAGGTATGTGGAACAGTAAAGCTGGATGACCGTGCACCAAATGGCTTTGAGCTCAGGCTGGATACGGTAACTGTTTTATCGGAGCCGGCAGAGGCAATGCCGCTTCAGATTTCTAAATGGAAAATGAACACTTCGCTGGATGCAAAGTTAAATAACCGTGCAATTGCACTCAGAAATATCAGAGAGCGTGCCGTATTCCGCATTCAGGAGGGCATTACAAGAGGCTTCCGGGACTATCTGTATTCCGAGGGCTTTACGGAGATCCACACACCGAAGCTTGGTGCAAAGAGTGCAGAGGGTGGGGCTAACTTATTTAAGCTGGAATATTTTCATAGACCGGCAATTTTACAGCAGAGCCCGCAGTTTTACAAGCAGATGATGGTTGGAGTATTTGACCGTGTGTTTGAGACTGCTCCGGTGTTCCGTGCAGAGAAGCACAACACCAAACGTCATTTAAATGAGTATACAAGTCTTGACTTTGAGATGGGCTACATTGATGGGTTTGAAGATATTATGGCAATGGAGACCGGATTTTTGCAATATACGATGAAGCTGCTTTCCACTGAGTATGCAAGGGAAGTAAAGCTGCTTGGACTGACACTTCCGGATGTATCGAAGATTCCATGTGTCCGCTTCAAGGAGGCAAAGGAGCTTGTATCTGAAAAATATAACCGGAAGATCCGCAATCCGTTTGATCTTGAGCCGGAGGAAGAGCTTTTGATTGGACAGTATTTTAAAGAGGAGTGTGGTTCGGACTTCGTATTTGTTACCCATTATCCATCAAAGAAGCGTCCGTTTTATGCAATGGACGATCCAAAGGATGTAACCTATACCTTAAGCTTCGACCTGCTATTTAAGGGACTTGAGATTACGACCGGCGGACAGCGTATCCATGATTACAATAAGCTGATGGAAAAAATTAAAAAGCGCGGTATGGAAACGGAGGGAATGGAGCATTACCTTTCAGCCTTTAAGCATGGCATGCCGCCGCACGGAGGCCTTGGAATCGGTTTGGAGCGTCTTACGATGCAGTTAATTGGGGAAGATAACGTCCGTGAGGCAACCTTATTCCCAAGAGATTTAAGCAGACTGGAACCATAAATTCATTATAGAAAAGGAGCAATAACGTGAAGCATTTAGGAACCAAACGATTAGAAACAGACCGTCTGATTTTAAGACGGTTTACGATAGAAGATGCCTCCGACATGTTTGAAAACTGGGCAAAAGACCCGGAGGTGACAAAATATCTGACCTGGCAGGCACACACCGACCTTGATGAGACGGAGGATGTGATTACCCGCTGGGAGGATGAGACGATTGACGATAATGTATACCAGTGGGCAATCGAGTGCAAGGAGACCGGTCAGGTTATCGGATCAATCAGTGCTGTGAATATGAATGAAAAGGTACAGTCGGTAGAGATCGGATACTGCATCGGACGCGCATTCTGGAGAAAGGGCTATACATCAGAGGCACTGGCAGAGGTCATGCGCTTTTTCTTTGAAGAGGTGGGCGCGAACCGTGTGGAGGCGCGCTGTGATGTGCGCAATCAGAATTCTGCAAAGGTTATGGAAAAATGCGGCATGGTTTATGAGGGAACATCCAAAGCGGCAGACTGGAATATGTCTGGAATTTGTGACTGTGCAAGATATGCAAAGGTATTACGGAGTGCAGCACTGTTAGAGTCCTGTGGCGGTTTATCAGGGGAAGAGGAGGAGCCGCTTCCAAAGCAGGCAGCAGTCGCAGTCAAGATAGACGGAAAGAACGTGATATCCGATGAAACGATCGATTATGTTGGAATTCTTGCCAAGCTTGAGTTAAATAATGAGGAAAAGGAGCAGGCGAAGAAGGATATCGGAGAGATGCTTGATTACATCGACCAGTTAAATGAGCTTGATACCGAGGGCGTAGAACCAATGTCCCATGTATTCCCGGTTTACAATGTGTTCCGTGAGGATATTGTGACAAATGGAGACGGAAGCGCACAGACACTTGCCAATGCACCTTCGAAGAAGGATGGCGGCTTTAAGGTGCCGAAGACGATTGGAGAATAAGCTTAAGGATATGGAGGAAATGAAATGAGTCTGATGAGTTTCACTGCCGTAGAATTAGGCAGGAAGATCAAAGAAAAAGAGATTACGGTAACAGAGGCAGTGCAGGCAGCACTCGATGCGGTAAAGAAAAAGGAAGAGAAAATAAACAGCTTCGTAACAGTTGATGAAAAACGCGCTTTAGCACGTGCAAAAGAGGTACAAAAGCAGATTGATGACGGAACCTTAAACGGGCCGCTTGCGGGAGTACCAGTTGCGATTAAGGATAACATGTGTAC
>CAKRLN010000280.1 GCA_934359535.1 uncultured Lachnospiraceae bacterium | reverse complement strand
GATAATTCCAGGGACGCTTCTTGGAATTACTGCTCCCGGGAAGTTTACTCCATATCCCATGGTATCACATGCGCGGATCTTGATCGGGATCTTGTATTCCTCCATCAGCTTCATGAGCTCTACACAGAACGGAATAACAAAGCCGTAGATATCGGATCTTGTGATATCCTCAAGATGGCATCTTGGGCTGATTCCAGTCTCCAGGCACTCTCTTATGACACTTAAATAAAGGTTCATGACCTCTTTCCTTGTCATCTTCATCTTATAAAAGATATGATAATCTGAACAGCTGACAAGGATTCCTGTCTCGCGTAATCCGATATCCTTCACAAGCTGGAAATCCTGTTTGCTGGCACGTATCCAGGATGTAACCTCTGGAAATTTATAGCCTCTTTCCAGACATTTGTAAACTGCATCACGGTCTTTCTTGCTATAAAGGAAAAATTCGCTCTGACGGATCTTTCCTTTTGGTCCGCCAAGCTTATGCAGATAATCATAAATCGTTACGATCTGTTCCGTTGTATAAGGTGCTCTTGACTGCTGTCCATCACGGAAGGTCGTATCGGTAATCCAGATATCCTCCGGCATGTTATGCGGAACAATTCGATCGTTAAACGCAATCTTTGGAATTTCTTCATAAGGAAACAGATTGCGGAAGGTGTTCGGCTCCTTCACATCTGCCAATTGATAAAAATGCTCTTCTAGCTGAAGAAGATTCGTTTTCTGATTCATAACTACTTCTTTCATCGCTGATCTCCTTTATAGATATTCATTGTAACTGTATATTCTTACATGAATAATTGTATACAATTATACTTTTCTATAAGTTTATCCATTTACTATAATAAAGTCAACCCTTAATTGAGAAATATTTTACATTTTTGGAACCTCTTTTAAAAAGCCACATACCCTATACTGTAAAATAAATATTTGGAGGTCACTTATGAGTGATTTAGCTGCTACAAACTGTGGCTGCAGTGACAACAGCTGTAATTCCATTATCTGGATCATTCTTTTATTATGCTGCTGCTGTGGCAATGGAGGATCCGGCTTCGGCGGAGGTGGCTGTGGCGGAAACGACAACTGCTTCCTTATTATTCTTCTGCTCTTATGCTGTGGCGGATGTGGAGGCGGATGCGGCGGAGGACTCTGCTGATTTTGATCCACTTAAAAACAGGCTGATTTTTCAGCCTGTTTTTCTTATTCTCCAGATTCTTGGTGCCTGGTACGCCGTCCCTTTGCTTTTTTGTTTTTCCAGCCTGGATCTAATTTGTCAAGCACCTCACATTCCTTTGGTATCTTTTTTTTCCTGGCACATTCTTCATCAATTTCATATACTGCGGTTCCATCAATAATCAGCTTTCCCATCTCTCTATCCTTTCCCATGTCTTTTTTTATTATATGAGGAAATGCATAAAAAGGAATCTGAATCATAGTATTTATAAAAAAGGCTAATATGGAAGAATCCATGAAATTTACTCCTTACGATGAGAAAATGCAGACCCGTGAATTACAAATGTTAAAAACAATGGTTCCCTATATAAGCGGTGCAAGACAAAAACAGATTGCTATTCTCATCCAATATCTGGAATTAAAAAACACCATGCAGGCGTTTTCCAATGCTCCGGCAGGACTTGCAATCTGTGAAATCCCGGAAGGCGAAGACAGACGAAGTCTTTTGCTTCACGCACTAAGGGAATACTGTACACCAAAAGAACAGGAAACGATAGATATGCTATTAAATATGTTTAACATCCTGGATAATTATGATCTGTTTCTAAAATAGGAGGAGTTTATGAACGAAGAAGATCTGCTGCGGAACCATCCGCTTTTAAATGGTATGGATCCTGAGAAGCTGCAGTTTATCCTGTCTTTCGCGGGAAAGGATAAACCAAAAAGCATGAAAGATGCCATGCCGTTTCTTCTTGCAAACATGAATGCTGCAAAGAAAAATAATATCCATTTCTCAGCTCCGGAGGTACAGCTGATCGCACAGATTTTAAGCCGTGACCTTCCGGAGCAGGAAAAAGAGCGCATTCAGAAAATGCTGTCTGTGATAACAAAAAACCAGCCCGGCTAACGTCTTAAGGACTCCGCCTGAATCTGAAGAATTTTATCAAGCGGTGCATTGCTTGTGCCCTTTCCGTCGGTTCCTTCATAATACTTTAATCCGGCGGATTCAAAGATGACAAACAGGCAGTCATCCTGGTAATCAAGTTCTTCAGATCCGGGCGGCATTTCAACCTGAAGAACTGGTTTTTTCGGCTTTGTGGACAAGCTTATAATCGACTGGTACACCTTCAGATAGGAAGAATTCTTCCTGCCATAAGAGGTGCTTAAATATACCTTGCCATCATCCCCGAAGGTAATTCCCTGTACCTGGCTTGGAATCCGGTACTTTCCAAGTGTCTTTAGCTTTTCCTGATCCGGATCATAATAGTATGCAACAGCCTTGGAATCGAAATATTTCGTGTGGGTTGCGATCCATAATCTTCCGCCATAGCAGGTAATACAAGAAGGTGTATTTTCCACGCGGAAAATGTCAACGACATCCGTTGCGTCAATCACCCCTCCTTTGTTTGATTCTGCCATCATCTGGATAAAATCATAGGAAATCCGTTCTATGGATCTTGTATAGGAGTTGCATACCCATACGTTTTTCCCATCGAAAGCAATTCCGCCAAGATGACTGTTTGGGTCCATCCCAAGTGTTACAAGAAATTCACCGGAGGTGCGGTCAAAGATCAAAAGTTCTCCAAGACAGTCATCCTCCGTTGAATAGGATGTTACCATAATATATTCGTCACTCAGGCAGATCCCCTGAGGACACTGTGACCTGCTGAATATATAAT
>CAKRLN010000279.1 GCA_934359535.1 uncultured Lachnospiraceae bacterium | reverse complement strand
GGAGATAGAGCAGCAGTTACAGGAAGGAAAAGGAGAATCCCTTCTGGATCAGGCTCCTGCGGCACTTGGAATTTTCCACATGAAAAATGACTGCATTTCGATCGAATATGTGAATAAAAGCTATTTCGAGGTGCTTGGCGGAAAGCATATAGAGCACAGCATTGCCATGGCGGAATCCATATTTGGAAGAATGCATCCGGCAGACAGCAGCCGCTTGCGCAAGGCATTGATTGAGGCAGCTGAGGTGCGTGGTACGTTTGAACAGGATATCCGGGTTATGGATGAAGAAGAGAAATTCTTCCGGTGGTTTTTAATCAAGGGACGGATTATTGAGATGCTTCCGAATGAAGTGCGATTTTTTGTCTGCTTTACCGATATTTCGGTACAGCATGCGTTAATCGAGCGTGAGCAGATGATGAATGCCAACATCAAAAGTCTGTTGCGTGACCGCGACATCAGCTTTTCCATTGATCATGTATTAAAACGCCTGCTCCGCTTCTTTGGAGCGGACCGTGTGTGCTTGTTCGAATATGGGAAGGAGAATCATATTACCTGGGAATCCTATGAGGTATGCAGGGAGGGGGTATCCTCCCATATCGACAGACTCCGGAAAATCCCGTTTCAGATTTCAGAGGATTTTCTGGATTCCTACCGCAGATACGGCTTTCATTACGTGATGGATGCCAGAAATGATGCAGTCATGATCGGGAAACCGATCCATGAGTATCTGGTGTCTCTTGGGGTAAAAAGCATCCTTTCAGTTCCGCTTGGCAAGGCGGAAAAGCCGGATGGATGTCTTTTGATCAGTGAACCGACGATGCGCATAGACGATAAGGATTTTCTGACGACAACGGCATTTTATATCTCCTATGAGCTGACGAAGAGACGGCTTGCATCGGAGCTTTTGCAGATGAGCTATTTTGATTCCCTGACCGGGCTTCACAGCAGAAATGCTTACCGGAAATATTTGGAGGAGCATACCGGAAGCTCATTTGAATGTACCGGAATTTTGTTTGGTGATGGAAACGGACTCAAATATGTCAACGATAATTTTGGACATTTATATGGGGATGGCATGATCAAAAAGATTGCCAATCTTCTCCGGAAATTTTTTGACGATAAGGATATTTACCGGATCAGCGGAGATGAGTTCGTGATCATTGAGAAGAACTGCAGCCAGGAGGAATTCATGAAGAGGGCTGCTGCACTTGAGGAAAAGATGATATCAGACAATAACCGGATTTTATCCTGCGGCTATGTATGGGAAGAGCGCTGCAGCAATTTGAATGAGTCAATTGCAAAGGCAGAGCATCTTATGTATATCAATAAGCAGCAGTACTATGCCAGAAATCCAGAGCAGACATCAAGGCACCATAAGGATTCCATCAGCTTTTTTATGGACAATGTCAAGGACAGCAACTTCGTGTTCTATCTTCAGCCACAGTATGATGTGAAAAAGAACCGTCTGTATGGCGCAGAGGCACTTGCAAGAAAGATTGAGCCGGATGGAAAGGTTGTCAGTCCGTTTGAGTTTATCCCAGCACTTGAGAAGACCGGACTGATCGCACAGCTGGACTTTTTCATACTGGAAAGCGTGTGCCGGTATCTGGAAAGAAACCATCAGCTTGGAATTTTCCGGGATATTGTGATTTCAATGAATTTTTCCCGCGTGACCATGCAGGAGAGCGGATTTGAGGAGCATGTGTTTGAGATTGTTGATCATTATGACTTTGATATTAATCTCCTTCAGGTGGAGGTGACAGAGTCTGCAAGCAGCATCAGCAGAAAACGCATGGCAGAGCTGATCCGTTCCCTGTCTGAGCATGGAATCAAGGTAGCGCTTGATGATCTTGGGGTGGAATATTCGTCGCTTTCCATGATGACGCTTGAGGGGGTTCATGCGATCAAGATCGATATGAGCTTTATCCGTGCGATGAGCAGCGACAAAAAGGCTGGAGTTTTGATCCGGAATGTCATCCGTATGGCACACGAGCTTGGAATGGAAGCCTTAGCAGAGGGAATCGAGACGAAGGAACAGCTTTTACAGCTTGGCGAATTCGAATGTGATTACATACAGGGCTATTACTATGATAAGCCAATGTCTGTACAGGAATTTGAGAAAAAGTATCAGACAGATAGAAAGAAAACAGTTGGAACACAAGGCAATGAATGCAATAATATATGGCAGGAATAAAAATATCTGATTAGAAAGAGGGATTGCCTATGGAAAATATTGCAGCCGGCCTTCTGATTCCGCTGCTTGGAACTGTGCTTGGAGCAGGGATGGTCTTTTTTATGAAGGATACGATGAGTCCGAAGATAGAAAAAGCACTGCTCGGCTTTGCGTCCGGTGTTATGATGGCGGCCTCGGTGTGGTCGCTTCTGATACCAGCAATTACAATGAGCGAGGAGCAGAAGGTTCCGGGATGGATTCCGGCAGCAGCCGGTTTTATGCTTGGAATTTTCTTTCTGCTGCTTCTCGATACAGTTGTGCCGCATCTGCATCTGGAGACAGAACGGCCGGAGGGACCACAGACTTCCTTAAAAAAAACAACAATGCTTGTCCTTGCTGTCACGCTTCACAATATCCCGGAGGGGATGGCGGTCGGAGTCGTGTTTGCAGGAGTGCTTGCAGAGCATGCCGGTATCAGCATGGCAGGCGCGTTTGCTCTTTCCATCGGGATTGCGATCCAGAATTTCCCGGAAGGAGCAATTATTTCCATGCCACTGAAGGGGGAGGGGCTTTCGAAGAAACACGCATTTTTCTATGGGGCAGCCTCCGGTGTGGTAGAGCCGGTTGCGGCAGTGCTTACGATCCTGCTTACCGGAATTTTAACACCGGTGCTTCCGTATCTGTT
>CAKRLN010000278.1 GCA_934359535.1 uncultured Lachnospiraceae bacterium | reverse complement strand
CAGATAATTTAAAATGGACCATGGATTATAAATATCCTTATGTGTCCCAAAAATAAAACCATCGTACCATTTCTTAACCTTCTGTTTCTCTTTTTCAAGCCCACACTGCTCTAATGCCGCAAACACTTCATCTTCGGTAAAGCCAAACGCTGTAGCGTATTCATCTGACGTCGTAGTGACTACTTTTAGATTATTCAGATCTGAGAAAATAGATTCCTTGCTCACCCGTGTAATCCCGGTCATAATCCCTCGTTCCAATGCCGGGTTCGTCTTAAATGTCGAATTAAACAGACTTCTCGTAAATGATACCAACTCATCCCAGTATCCATCCACAAATGCCTCCTGCATCGGTGTATCATACTCGTCTAACAGGATGATCACTTTTTTCCCATAATAACGATATAGGAAATCTGACAACTGATATAAAGACAGTGTTGCATCAACGTAATTCATCTCATTCATCGTCCGTCGATATGCATTTACTTCTTCCTCTGAAAAAACCTCACCCTGCGTTATAAATTCATACTTATAATATAACTGTCTGATCAACTGACAGATTTTTTGTTTTGTCAATTCATAGGTCGGTTCCTTAATATTCGCAAAGGACAGGCTGATTACCGGATACGTCCCCTGAATACTCCGGTACTTCTCATCCTCCCAGATTGCAAGCCCCTCGAACAGATCTGACCGCCCAGCATATTCCAGCGAGAAAAACTGCTCGGTCATGCTCATCGTCAGCGTCTTCCCAAAACGTCTCGGTCTTGTAATTAATGTCACACTGTCTCCACAGTCCCACCATTCCTTCAGGAAAGCCGTCTTATCCACATAAAAATAATGATTTTCGATTAACGTTGAAAAATCCTGTATGCCAATTGCAACATTCGGTGTCATATACATCCCTCCAAAAAAGCCTTTCGGATTCCTCCGAAAGATAAACATTAGAAAGTGTCAAGTTTTACAAAATCATCTGGTAAAATTATTTTTGTATCTCCTGCCTGATAATCTTTTATATTTCTGGTAACAATATAATCCATATCATTTCTATGAGCTACCTTTTCAACCACAGCATCTTCATAATCATTGATGAAAGAAGCAAGTGCATCTATACAATCATCTGCTCCTACCTCTAATATGCTGGTCAATGAAAAAAGCTTTCCCATTATTGTCTTTGCCTCTTCTGTATTGTGCAAATATTTTCTTATGAGATAATAAATATCTGTAGCTGAACTTGCTGTAATATACATTTCGATGGTCTGGTTTGCAGCCATGAGAAATATTTCCTCTGCACTCTTGTTCCATGGTTCTCTTGAAGCCAGTGCATCTATTATTACATTTGTATCTGCAAGAATCCTCATTTATTTTGCACCAAGCCTTTCTGCTCTTGCAGCTTCTATATCCGCATCCTTTGGCAATATTCCAAACAGCGATTTTGCTACCTCTACTCTATCCTGATGTGGATTTGTCAGTTTTGCTACTATTTTTCCATTCTTTGTAATAAATATATCTTCTGTTGCAGATAACAAGAGATATTTGCCAAGATTATTTTTTAATTCCGTTGCTGTAATTGACATAACACCACTTCCCTTCTTCGTACTATTATTATACTTATTTTGCACGATTTTATCAATTATTTTAGCTAAGTTCGCAAATTCTGCTTACAACATCGGTAAAAAACGATCATATCCTCCGGTTTTGGAAATAGAGGCTGCAGGATTAGCAAATTATTTCAATAAAAAGAGATTGTATGATATACTAATGTCAGATTCTTGAAATATTCGCTACAAATAAGCTGAAAAAAGAAAGGAAGTGCATTCTATGCCAGCAATACAACCGCAACCAGAACTGATTACTCTGGAACAGTACGAGAGTCTTCCAGAAAATAAACGAGTTGAAGTCTTTGATGGTGTGATCTATGATATGAGCAGTCCTTCCCAAATACACCAGACCATCCTTACCGAGCTGCTCGTTACAATCCGAAACTATATAAAAAGCAAAGGCGGAAGCTGTTCTGTATTTCCTGCCCCATTTGATGTAAAACTCAACACCCAGCCTCTTACCATTGTTCAGCCTGATCTTATGATTATCTGCGATAAGAATAAACTGGACGGAAAAAGATGCAATGGTGCCCCTGATTTCATCATTGAAATTGTTTCTCCCAGTAATCCAGCAGATGACTACATTCGCAAACTATACTATTATAAAAATGCTGGTGTACGCGAATATTGGATCGTTGATCCCCACCGCAAAACTGTAACCGTAAATTATTTTGAAGGCAGTATGTTCAATATCCAATACTCCTTTGATTCCGTTATCAAGGTCAATATTTACGACGATCTGCTTATCAGCTTCCCTGAAATTACCGGTATGTTGGACATTTAACAAAACCGGGGCATCTGCCCCGGAAAATTATAAACACATCTATTCCAGCGAATCAATGATAAGCACCGTCTTACCCTCAAATGCAAAACCATATTCCCGGATCTGGTCATCATCAATTCCCTTCTGCTTCAATTCCACATCGTATTTGCGTTCCTGAATCTGCTTAAGTGCAGCCTCCGCTGTTTCCTCAAGGCTTGTTTCCCTTCTCTTGTTCCGTACCTTAAATTCCAGAATCACCGCAACGTCCTTCGGATCCTTTGGCTCTAACATGACATCATACCGCCCAAACCCGCTTTCCCGGTTCGATCTCAGGTAATAGCGCTCCTGAAGATCAACAAGAAGTCCAAGCACAAAGCCATGGTAAAACCGCTCTGGTTCTGCGCCAAACGCCCGCTTTCCTGTATCAAAATAACTGAACGTCTGCAATGCAACACGATTCATGTACTCATTCATCGCATCCACATCCCCAAGAAACATCGCACTTACAAA
>CAKRLN010000277.1 GCA_934359535.1 uncultured Lachnospiraceae bacterium | reverse complement strand
ATTATGTGATTCATACGGTTGGACCGATATGGAATGGCGGCGGGAATAGAGAAGAGGAACTTCTTGCAAGTTGTTATTATAATTCTATGAAGCTGGCAAAGGATAATGGAATCAGGTCTATCGCATTTCCTTCTATTTCAACGGGAGTATACGGTTTTCCGGTTGATCTGGCAGCAAAGATTGCAGTATATACAGTAAATAGATTTTTTCAGGATAATCCAGATAGCTTTGATTTGGTTAAGTGGGTACTTTTTGATGTGCATACGGAATCTGTGTATGAGGCTGAAGTAGATAAGATAGGAGCATAAAGTTATGGTGAAAAAAATTGTAAAAGGAAAACATATTTTTGCAAAGAAAGCGCAGCCTGCAACAGAAGCAGACAGGCAGGTTGTCATTGATCTTTTAGATACCCTTCGGGCAAACCGTGAGGTGTGTGTTGGAATGGCGGCAAATATGATCGGAATTAATAAGTCTATTATTGTTGTGTCGGCAGGACCGCTTCAATTTGCAATGATTAATCCTGTGATAACAAAGAAATCTGGTGAGTATCAGACGGAAGAAAGCTGCCTGTCACTTGATGGGGTAAGACCTTGTACCAGGTATGAAGAGATTGAAGCAGATTATCTGGATCAGAATTTTAAACCGCAGCACGGCAAGTTTTCCGGATGGACCGCACAGATTATTCAACATGAAATCGATCACTGCAATGGAGTTGTTATATAATATAGGAAACCTGCAATGGAGTGTTATGAACCTAATAGCGCATCAAATGTGTGGAGTTGTGTGTAAAATTCGATGGCGGATTACAAAAGCAAATGAAAGATGGATAACAAATCTAATCGCTTTAAATCCTAAGTTATATCGAATCAGCAGCAAAATTAGGGAACTATTTGATGTGGAAGCGATTTATGTATTTGAAGGGAAAAGAGATAAGTACTGGCATATTTGTTTCGGAAATGGGAGTGAAAGAGATTACAGCGAGAGTGAGTTGCAGATAACGGAATCAGTTTTAAATGATAATGAAGCTGTGAATGTACTGGAGTATCTAAAACAGATATCGGAATTGAGCGATATAAAAAATGAAACGAATGGTGTGAAGTTATTAAAGAATCGGATGGAGAAAATATCATTCGTAGGGGAACAGATTGCGCTGGCGAAGTATTTGAAACCTTCTTTGAAACAGAAAAATAGAACGTACAGAGAATATATACCTATTTTTCCATTTGGCTGTAATAACAGTCAGTATCAGGCAGTGAAAAATGCGATGGAGAATCAGATCAGTGTTATTCAGGGGCCACCTGGAAGCTGAATGAGTTTGAAGAAAATCCAGTCCAAGAACTCTGTTCACAGTCAATGGCAATATTAAAAGGTAAACTAGCAGAAAAATATCAAAAAAGCAGTAAAAGAAGAATTTTTAAGGAAGAAGATCTTTGGAAGGAACCGCAGAGTGTCCTAAAAGAATATCCTGTGGTATTAAGCACAACATTTTCGTCAAAAAGCAGTTTAAATCAGAATACGATCTACGATTATCTGATTATGGATGAGGCATCACAGGTGGATATTGCAACAGGTGCGTTAGCATTATCCTGCGCCAGAAATGTTGTAATTGTGGGAGACACAGACGTGTGTCAGAATACGATTCAGAAAATCTGATGCAGGCATTGCTTGATGATATTTTGAAGGAGGATGCATTTGCAAGCTTGGATGTTGTATGTCATTTTCCGTTGAATATGTTAATCAGAAATCCAGAATTGTTGAATGAAGCGGAATGTAAGTATGCAATGAATCCGTCTACACATTTGGATTTTCTTGTTTATAACAGAATTAGCAAAAAACCAGTTCTTGCCATTGAGGTTGATGGATATGTGTACCACAAGCAAGATACCATACAGGCATCACGTGATTCGATGAAAAATAGAATTATGGAATTATATGAGATTCCATTACTTCGGTTAAAAACCAATGGGAGTGAGGAAAAAGAAAAAATAGAAGAAAAACTGAAGCAATTATAATATGCAAAAGTACATGATTGAACAATGAGGTATGAAAGAACAATGTTAGGAACAACAAGAGGAAAACAGCTTTACAGCTATGTCCCGGACTATGTTTTATATGATCTGGAGACGACAGGAATATCAAGCGTACAGGATGAGGTAATTGAGATATCGGCGGTAAAAGTGCGAAATGGCGTTGTCGTGGATGAGTTCAGTGAGCTTGTTAATCCAGGCAGACCGATTCCAAGGGCAGCCAGTATGGTAAATCATATATCGGATGCCATGGTGGCAAATGCAGATCCATTCCGGGAGGTTTTAAGCCGTTTTCTGGATTTTACCGGAGCGGATGTTCTGGTCGGACACAATATACATAGCTTTGATATGAAATTTTTATACCGGGACTGCGAACGCTATTTGGGGCAGACGCTTTCGAATGATTATGTGGATACGTTAAAAATTGCGAAAATGGTATTCCCGGATTGGAAGCACAGAAGGTTAGGGGATCTGGCGGAATACTACGGAATTTCTACTGCCGGAGCACACAGGGCACTGACGGACTGTAAGATGAATCAGAAGGTTTTTGAACTTCTGGCAAAGGAGCTGGAGCGCATGGATTTGTCCGGGGCAGAGAAGAATGCAAAAATCTGTCCGGTCTGTGGGCAGGAAATGAAGAAAAGAAATGGCCGTTTTGGGGAATTCTGGGGCTGCACGGGATTTCCGGCTTGCAGGCACACGGAAAATATATAACAGTACTGGAGAGGCACAGCGTCCTCTCTTTTGTAAGCGATTACGTACTTACGATGGGACGAAGGAAGTTGGGACATGATCCCCTTAGACACGGAAGGTTCATCATCATAGTTGATCAGAGGGAAAATA
>CAKRLN010000276.1 GCA_934359535.1 uncultured Lachnospiraceae bacterium | reverse complement strand
ATAGGCAATTGCGAAACTCATAGTTAAGCAGGATTTCATTGTGAAAAGTGACAAAAAGATTAAGAAGACACTGGGGAGCGGCCGGTACTTAGGCGCTGTACTTTAGCGCCTTATGTACCGTTGCCAGCGACACGTAGCGAAAGCGTGTCTTCGAAGATTTTTGTCACTTTGAACAATAAAATGTAAGTAAAAGAGAGTTTCGCAAACGCCTATGTGGTAAATATGTAAAAAGGAGATGGGTGGATATGACAAAAAAGTATAACCGGATTTTTACAATTGTAATTGATTCCTTTGGTGCCGGGGCAATGCCGGATGCAGCAGAGTATGGAGATGCAGGCACCGATACGATGGGACATATTTCCGAGTCGGTAGATGAATTTCGGATTCCGAATCTTGAAAAGCTTGGAATTGCTAATCTTCATCCGTTAAAGCAGGTAGCTGCGGTTGAAAAGCCGATGGGCTATTATTGCTTTTTAAGAGAAGCAAGCACCGGAAAAGATACGATGACCGGACATTGGGAGATGATGGGACTTCATATCACAAAGCCGTTTCGGACATTTACAGAAAATGGATTCCCCAAGGAGCTTATCGAAGAGCTTGAGAAGCGGACCGGACATAAGGTAATTGGAAATAAAAGTGCAAGCGGAACAAAAATTCTCGATGAGCTTGGAGAGGAAGAAATAAAAACCGGCAATATGATCGTCTATACATCCGCAGATTCGGTACTTCAGATCTGTGGAAACGAGAAGACGTTTGGTTTAGAGGAGCTTTACCGCTGCTGCAAGATCGCGCGGGAGATTACCATGAAAGATGAGTGGAAGGTTGGACGCGTCATTGCAAGACCTTATATTGGACAAAAGAAGGGGGAATTCAAGCGCACAAGCAACCGGCATGATTATGCATTAAAGCCGTATGGAAGAACAGCACTCAACGCATTAAAGGATGCCGGATATGATGTGATCTCGGTTGGCAAGATTTTTGATATTTTTGATGGGGAAGGACTGACGGAATCCAACAGATCCAAAAGCTCTGTTCATGGGATGGAACAGACCATTGAGCTTACAAAGAGAGATTTTAAAGGGCTTTGTTTTGTCAACCTTGTAGATTTTGATGCGCTGTGGGGACATCGCAGAAATGTAAAAGGATATGCAGAGGAACTGGAAAGATTTGATGTGAAGCTTGGGGAATTGCTTAAGACATTAAAAGAGGACGATCTTTTAATTATCACCGCAGATCACGGAAATGATCCGACACATACCGGAACTGACCATACAAGGGAACAGGTACCGTTTTTTGCCTATTCGCCATCGATGGAAGGCTGCGGAAGACTGCCGGATGC
Source organism: uncultured Lachnospiraceae bacterium (assembly GCA_934359535.1). Classification (GTDB taxonomy): domain Bacteria; phylum Bacillota; class Clostridia; order Lachnospirales; family Lachnospiraceae; genus Roseburia. The sequence goes on along the minus strand of CAKRLN010000276.1, from coordinate 1,541 downwards.
AGATACGTTTGCTGTGATCGGTGCAACGATCGCGGACAACTTTGGTGTACCGATGCCGCAGGGGACAATCGGGGAGTCCATATTAGAAGAACTTAGATAAACAAAAAGAACTTTTTATACAATTATACCGAAAGCTTCATATCTCCGTCTTTAATCCAGCCTTTTTTGCGCATGAATTCAGAAATTCCAAGAGAAAGCAGTGCCGGCAGCACGAAATGCATGACAAGGATCTCAATTAGTATAACAGAAGGAGTCATACCGCCTGTGGTCATATCCTGATAAGCGTTGATCTGTCCGACAAGTCCGGCAGTTCCCATTCCGGAACCAGTGCTGTTATTCGTCATATGAAGGACAATTGTGGAAACCGGACCAAGGATGGCACTTGTTACGATTGCTGGAAGCCAGATCAGTGGTTTTTTTACGATATTTCCAATCTGGAGCATGCTTGTGCCAAGTCCCTGTGCGAGAAGTCCGTTAAAGCGGTTCTCACGGAAGGAGGAGACGGCAAAGCCGACCATGTTGGCACAGCAGCCGATTGTGGCGGCACCAGCGGCGATTCCATTTAAGCCGAGGATGACACCGAGAGCAGCAGAGCTGATCGGAAGAGTCAAGATGATTCCCATTAATACCGATACGATAATTCCCATAAGGAAAGGTGCCTGTTCGGTTCCCCAGTTAATGATAGATCCAAGCCATGTCATAAAAGAAGAGATCGGAGGTCCGAGGATCAGTCCGACAGCAGCACCAGATACGATGCATACAAACGGTGTGACAAGAATATCAATCTGGGTTTTCTCGGAAACGAGCCGTCCGAGGTATACCGATACGATTACTGCGATAAAGGCACCGAGCGGCTCTCCGGGACCGGTTAGTGTAACTGTTCCATCGACAAGCACGGTGCCGGCAAGGATCTTGCTTGCAAAAGCACCGATCTGTCCAGCTGCGAGTGCGGAAACAGTAACAAGCGGCCCAGCTTTTAAGCGGAGCGCAACACCACAGCCGATTCCGGCACCGGTCAGTGCCTGTGCGAGTTTGCCAATATAAGTCAGATACATTCCGGCAGAGCCCGGAAGCAATGTCCCGATCTGCACAATGATCGTCCCGATGATCAGTGTTGCAAATAAGCCGGAAGCCATGCCGCTTAACCCATCAATAAAAATTTCCTTTAAAAGATTTTTTCCTTTTTCCATAACCTGAAAATCCTTTCTAAACAGTTATTTTTCTATCCGGATTGCCCTTCCAAAACAGAAAACATTAACACACTACATAACAGGTGTCTTGTCAGTAACTGTTTCGAATCATATCATGATACCGCCTGTCCGTCAAGCTTGGATGGACAAAGAAATCCACAAGTGTTATTCTTTTTCTATAAGCTATTAGGATTCAGGTGTTAAAAAGTGAAATTCAATTTGACATAGGCGAAGTTGAGCATCACTTTTTGATATCCGAATCAAGAAATCTATATAGGCAATTGCGAAACTCATAGTTAAGCAGGATTTCATTGTGAAAAGTGACAAAAAGATTAAGAAGACACTGGGGAG
>CAKRLN010000275.1 GCA_934359535.1 uncultured Lachnospiraceae bacterium | reverse complement strand
CCTGTACACCATCCATAATCTACCCAGTCACCAGATTTGACGAGTTCGACTGCCTTATCAGCAGACACAAGTTTCTGTTTGTATTCTTCTGCAAAACCCATTTGTTCCTCCTAAAGATGATTCTTATTCTGTGCCATAACAGCTATGGCGAAAAGATTGTTAAATTTTTATCGTTCTCCCTTATCATATCATTTTTCTCATCTATTGACAAGTGGGATATCTTACAGTTCTTCCGGAAGCTGCCAGTTATCTGCCTGGATATGGTAGTCACCAGCCTGTTCCAGATAACGGTCATGCTCATAGGAATCAGGCGGACACTGCATGGCAAGCTGCTCATAGCAGCAAGCCAGCTTATGCAGGGCTTTTCGTCTGGGAATTTCGATATCGAGAACTGCCTCTGTCTCAAATGCTGCATTATAGAACCAGAGAGAACCTTCTGAATAATTCTGATGGTCGAAGTAATAGCAGCCAAGCTCATAGCAGATCTCAGAGCAGGAAGTCCCAGTCATATCCTTTAAACAGATAGAAAAAAAGGCATCGGTATCATTTTTTAAGCGCGCAATATGAGCAAGCACGGCTGCCGATTCATTGTCGGCATGCTGCTCATAATGCAGGGAAAAGAACAGCTCTGCCGCAAGAAAATCGCTGTAATCCCCACACTTGTAAAGCTCCTTGGCATACATGCGGGAAATTTTGTCAGAGAGAAGTCCATCCCGTGCAAAAGCTTTTTGGAACAGTTCGAAATCTCTTTTGCAGTGTAATGTATGCGGACGGTGCAGAATTTCGACGTCACTGTCATAGATCACAGGCTCGGTGCGCACGGTTTCATGAACCGGGTCCACCCAGGTAAAGGTACGCAGCCTTTTAAAAAGCTTTGGACGTAGTTCCTTTTTACAATTCTGTACCGTATTATAATCCGGAGGGGTCACATATTGCATCTGGACGATTTCAATATCCGGAAGCAGAGCCTCCTTTAATATAAGGAAACGTCTCTGATTGATATCATCGAGATATTCATCAGCATCCGGCGCGTAAATATACTCCTTCGATGCCAGTGAGAATGCATAATTGCGTGCAGCAGCAAAGTCATCGCACCATGTAAAATCATAGATTTTGTCCGTGTATTGTGCAGCAATCTCCTTTGTCCGGTCTGTTGAACCGGTATCTACAATAATAATTTCATCCATAAGTGCTGCCACGGAATCAAGGCAGCGGTTTAATACCTGTTCTTCATTTTTTACGATCATACAAAGACTAATGGAAATCATAATCAGGCCTCCTTGTGAACGGTAACCATTTACTTACATTAATTCTACTACAAACTGTCTTTTTTTCCTATGGATTTTTGTGATATAATGAGCGCAGGCAACAAGACATGCCAAATATGATAAACATGAGCGCGATGTGCCAGCACAGGAGCAATCATGTTTATCATATTTGATAGGGCGACTGCCCGTACAGCCCAAGAAACATATTGTTTCTTGGGCTGAGCATGTCAACATAAAAGGCATCATATGCGAAGCACGGATGCGTGAGGCGCAGAAAAAAAGGGATCAAAAAGCGGAAAAGATACAGGAGAATCATCATGGAGAATCATACAATTGTTACATTAAAAAAAGGAGAAGGAAGAACCATAAAAGCTGGTGGGGCATGGATCTTTCATAATGAAATTGACACGATTACAGGTCGTTTTAAAAATGGTGATGTGGTTACGGTGCATGATTTTGACGGATATCCGATGGGAAAAGGATTTATCAACCAGAATTCTAAGATCCGTGTGCGGATGCTGACCAGAAAGGCCAATCAGGAGATTGACGAGGCATTTCTACGGATGCGAGTGAGAAATGCATGGGAATACAGGAAAACGACAGTGGATACCTCATCCTGCCGGGTGATCTTTGGGGAAGCGGATTTCCTTCCGGGACTAGTTATTGACAAATATGAGGATGTGCTTGTCGTGGAATGCCTTGCACTTGGAATGGAGCAGTTCAAGGTGCAGATCGTTGAGCTTTTAAAAGAGATACTTGTAGAAGATGGTATCCAGATCCGAGGTGTGTATGAGCGAAGCGATACGAATGAGCGCACGAAGGAAGGACTGGCAAAGGTGAAGGGCTTTATCGGTGAAGAATTTGATACCAATGTCGAAATTGTGGAAAATGGTGTCCACTATATGGTAGATGTTGTGAATGGACAAAAGACCGGATTTTTCCTGGATCAGAAGTATAACCGCCTGGCAATGCAGCGTATTTGCAAGGGAAAAAAGGTTTTGGACTGCTTTACCCATATGGGAACATTTGCGTTAAATGCAGGCTATGCAGGTGCCTCTGATGTGACGGGGCTTGATATTTCAGAATATGCTGTGCAGCAGGCAAATGAGAATGCCGTGCGCAACCATTTGGAGAATACGGTTCATTTCCGTTGTGCAAATGTGCTGGACGAGCTTCCGAAGCTTGCACAGGCTGGTGAAAAATATGATGTTGTGATATTAGATCCTCCGGCATTTACCAAATCCCGTGAAGCAACAAAGAATGCGATCAAAGGTTATCGTGAGATTAACATGAAGGGGTTAAAGCTGGTCAAAGACGGTGGTTATCTTGCAACCTGCTCCTGCTCACATTTCATGACACAGGAGCTTCTTGCAAAGACAGTCCGTGAAGCAGCAAAGGCAGTGCATAAGCGTCTGCGTCAGGTAGAATTCCGCACACAGGCACCAGACCATCCGATCCTTTGGGCGGCAGATGAGAGCTATTATCTGAAGTTTTTTATCTTCCAGGTTGTCGATGAAAAGTAATGACTGGAAAGTAGCTGAAATGCTTGATTTATAAGGGATGGAAGGCATTTGATGTTTACAGAGAAAACCTCGTAAAGTATCGCAAAATATCACAAAAC
>CAKRLN010000274.1 GCA_934359535.1 uncultured Lachnospiraceae bacterium | reverse complement strand
ATGTCTACCCACCATTCGTTCGGGTCTTCTCCATTGAGCATCTGCATGGTTGCACACCAAATAGTAGCCATTTGTACCCCTACCGCTATATCAATTCTTACATTAGAAACAGAAGTAGTTGGCTCGCTTATTATTTTTCTTTTCTTCTCTTCTTTTTCTGAGAACTCTTTATCACAGCATATCAAAAACACCATATATATCTTCCCATTTCTAAAGAATAAACTTACAATATATTTCCCATTATCAATAATTTGTTGTTCATCTAAATAAATCTCAACTCATCTTAATTCTTATAGAATTTTGTATGTTTAAACTGTTCGAATGAAAATCCGGAAAAAATTGTAATCTCATCTGATATTTTTAAAAGTCCATTATTAATATCTAACATCATTAATATCCTTACTTAATTAGTTTAATGTTATCAATAGGAGTTAGTATTCCTTTATCAATTAAATCTTGAACATCAGGAATAAAATATTGTGGCAATCCTCCTTTTCCAAACTAAGGAAAGCGATCCAGATTGTAAAAGCGAAAGCATAATCTTAAATAAAATATATTTAATATTTAAGGGTCTCACTTAACGCAGCAGTTAAATTATGTTCGGATAAAAAGAAGAAGATCATATCACAAAATAGTTTCAAATCTTTCAATTCTACAACATAGCGTAAAGTCTTAAAATCGCCTTTCTCGCCTTCAACCTCATACTTTATTTTTCTATCTTGAATTTCGTTTTCAAATCCCCACATACCCATTGGTAAAATAACATTATATCCTTTATAATCAATATAAATTTTGCATTTATCCTTAAAATATATAATTTTCAAAGTGCATATCTTACTTGTCCAAATTTCGTAATTCAGTTTCTTTTTTATTTCCCACATTTTACTTTCCTCCGTGATAGATGTCATATAATCCAGTGCAAGCATCCATTCCAGGGTTGCTTTTTATTGTAGCGTCAATTATTTCTTCATATGAACCGTATTTTTTTAGTGCTTGTTCAATGCTCATTCCATATTCGTTTCCATATGTGTTTAAATTGCTTTGTAAACTGTACCCCTTGTCAAGGACATTTTTAAAAATGGGGGTGCCAATTTTTTGGACTCGGCCTCTTAATGCTATCCTTGATTTTGGACTTGCCTTAACATCATACTCCAGTAAGTGGACGCAACCCTTTTGCTGGACCCTCTTTCATGGACATGAACGCTTTTGTGATATTCGTTTTGATTTTTAATTGGTTTCCTTAAACTCCTTCCTTCCGAGCTCGCTGAGATTCTTTTGGATCACCGGAGCAGGAGGAGCTTTTGGAATATCCAGCGGATATTCGCCGGTTGTAACAAAGTTGCAAAACTCGTTGGGAGATAGTTTCGCTAACTTCCACTGATAACGCCGATTGTTGTAGTAATCCATGTAATCGTCGACTACGGTCTCGACATCGGCAAACGTAAGACAATTTGCCAGCTTGGGCTTAATATGGTCTTTCATGTGCCCAAAGAAGCTTTCCTGCGGCGCATTGTCCCAGCAATTGCCTCGGCGCGACATTGATTGCCGAAGCTTCTTGTCATGCAGGATGTTGATGAATTTGTGGCTCGTATAGTGGCAGCCCTGATCCGAATGTATGATGGTTTCTGCTTGTAACGATACTCCATGCCCGCTTGTAAGCTTGTTCACGGTTTCCGGCACGAAATCCACTTCCAGCGATGGGCTGAGCACATAGGAAAGGATTTGCTTGGTAAAAGCGTCCAAAATCGTTGATAAATAGGCAAATTTGCCGTTATACGGCAGGTATGTGATATCCGTCAGCAGGACAATTCGTAGACCATACGCTTCGAATTCCCGATGAAGCAGATTATCTGCAACATTACTCGTTTTTAGTGCCGCAGCCATTCGTTTGTACGGGTTCGGTCCTCGGAATGAACAGGATAAATTGAATTTATCCATGAGCCTGCGAATCTTTTTCAGGTTCATTGCCACCGGTGTGTCCATGTGCAGAAGTGCCATGTAGATTCCCTTGGCACCTTTCGCATAGCCATGCATTTTGTAGGCAGAAAGTATCAGGTCAAAGTCATTGCGGTCTTGCTGCTCTCGCTTCTCCCTTTCAGGAGCTGCCTTGAGCCAGGCGTAGTAGCCACTTCGAGAGACGCCTGCGATTGCGCACAGTTCCTTGACGGATAGTTTGTTTTGGGCTTGTTTCATCGTGCTGTAGATGATCTCAAAAGCACAGGAAGAGTCGTTCATGAGCAATGCACCTACTTCCTTGTAGTTCTGATTGCAGAAATTTTTTTTAGAAATTCCATTTCCTGCTTCAGATAATCTACTTCGTGCTTTAGCTGGCGGATTTGATCAGCCTCGGTTGCAGAATTTGACAGATTAGGATTGCTCGACCTTTTACCACGGGTATTGTGTCCCTCTGTAAATTCGCCATATTTCTGATAATCGCTGCGTATGTGACTGGAAATGCCCCAGATGCGGCGATTTCCAAGGATGTCAGGGTCAAAGCCATAATCCGCAAGTATGCTTCTGGCAGTTTGCCCCTTGTGGTATGCTTCGAGGAAAAGCTCCTTGAACTCTTTGGTCAGCGAAAGAGATGATTCGCTGAGGCTATATACATAAGGGTTTTGGCGAAGTAACTGTTGTTCTTCCTCTGTGAAAAGTTTCTTGCTCATGAGATCCTCCATTTCTGTGATTAGAATATCACATTTTGAAGGGTGTGTCCAAGAAAAAGGGTTCACTTTGAAATCTGTCCATTAACAGGGATCTGATTTATGAGCGTGTCTAAAAACCGGGTAACCCGCTTTTCTATGTGTCCACTGTTATGGGTATAGTATATAAAAACACTGTGCGCTCTGTGAAAAGTGCAGGAAAAACGCTTGTAAATGCAACCGGAATCAACGGTAAACAGAAAAAAGAG
>CAKRLN010000273.1 GCA_934359535.1 uncultured Lachnospiraceae bacterium | reverse complement strand
GTGCCATCTGGTGTTTCGTTCCTGTATTTGGACTCCGGGCTTATCTTACCGGCATGCTCATAAGCCAGCTTGTAATGGCAGTCCTCTCTCTTTTTTCCCTGAAAAAAGTGTCCTGACTATTCCTCCTCGTCACAGCTCACCCTCTCGATGTGGAGCGCCAGATACCCAATCTCCATTTCCTCTAACTGCTTACCGAGTGCATGACTTAAATGATCGCACACAGTCGTTGCAAGTGCATAGGATTCCGGGAAATTATATTGCACATAGTCATTCATATTGACCTTTAGGGATTCTCCTTTTAAGGTTCTTGCCACCATATATTTTACGTGGTTCATAAGACGGTTATAGCTTAAGGAAAGAATATCGATCTTCATGCTTTTGCTTTCCTCTATTAAAGAAATGCATTCCCGCACGGCTGCTGCCATCTGCATGGAAACCGAAACCGATTCCCTCTCAAGCGCAGAATGGATATGAAGCGCAACGTATCCGATTTCATCATCGGTCACATCAATGCCCTTCTGTTCCTTTAAAAGCGGCTTCAACATACACGCCGTTTTATATTCCCCATAAAAAAGCGTCTTGATATCATTGGTCAGCGGATTTAATATCTGTTCCCCATGCTCCATCCGCTGCACCGCAAACGCAATATGATCCGCCATCGGAAACAGGATGCTGCGGTCGACTTTTCCAAACTGACGTTCTGCTTCGTTTAAGACCTGGTCTGCCATGTCAAAAAATTCCGGTGCAATGCTTTTTACAAGCTCCCTTGCACTTCCTCTTTCAGACTCCTCCTGAAGCGAATAAATCCGGCTGTCCTCTGGCTTTTCAATCCGCTCCCCTGTTTTCCTTCCGAAGCCGAGCCCCTTTCCAAGAATGACATACTCCCGGTTGTCATCCATATCAATCGCAGTCACCCCGTTGTGGTTTAACACCTTACAAATCCGATACACGTTCTCTTCCCCTTTTTCGTCTTCTTTTTCCAAATCCTCTTTTCTTAGTGTAACATATCATGACGCAAATTGCGAATCCTATTATACCTTTTCATAGGTGTCAATCGCAAATAACGGTTCCCCGGCTTTTACTGCCCCATCTGCAAGAAGACGGATTTTCTGGTTATCCGAAAGCTCTGTGCAAAGCACCGGTGTGCAGAGTGACGGTGCATGTGCTTTGATATAATCGAGGTCGATTTCCATCAGCTTATCGCCTTTTTTCACCTTCTGTCCATTTTCTACAAAAACAGTAAAGCCCTCTCCGTTCAGCTTCACCGTGTCGATTCCGACATGAAGCAGCAGGGAAATTCCATCCTTTGTCTCAAAGCCGATTGCATGCTTCGTATCAAAGACGAACGCAACCTCACCATCCTCCGGTGCTGAAATTACCGCCTGCTCCGGTGTTACGACTGCTCCATCTCCCATCATGCGTCCGGCAAAGCCTTCATCCGGTGCAGTCGAAAGATCTGCCGCCATTCCGGTAACCGGGCTTGCAATGACAATCGTTTCTGTTACCTTTCCTTCGGTAGTTTCTGTCTTAGCGTTATCCTCCTGCTGTTGTTCCACATTTCCGGTATGAATCTCCTCATCTGGTGCTTTCTCGAAATAATCTTCAAAGTTCGATTTGATTACCGTAACCTTCGGTCCGTAAATGATCTGTACCCCATTTCCCTTGTGTACCACTCCGGAAGCCCCGGTTGCCTTTAAAATGGCATCATTTACAAGCTCGGATTTCTTTACGGTGCAGCGGAGTCTTGTTGCACAGCAGTCAACATCTGAAATGTTTTTCTTTCCGCCAAGTCCACGTAAGATTCCCTCGGAAACCACATCCTCCGTGGAAGCGGCTGCACTGGCAGCTCCCTCTTTTCTTGCATTCACATCCGCTCTTGTATAAAGCTTTACCTCTTCCGCATCATCGCGTCCCGGTGTCTTTAAATCCAGCTTTTTGATCAAAAAGCAAAACAGGAAGTAATATACCACGAAATATCCAATTCCGACAATCACGATCCATATCCAGCTCGTTTTCTTATTTCCCTGTAAAATTCCAAATAAAAACATATCGATCAGTCCACCAGAGAAGGTCATTCCGACACCAACATTGCAGATATGCATAAGCATGTAGGCAAGACCTGCAAGCACACAGTGGATTCCGTACAGTAACGGTGCTACAAATAAGAAGGTGAACTCAAGCGGCTCTGTAATACCGGTCAGCATAGAGGTAAGTGCTGCAGAAAGTAAAAGTCCTGCTACTGCCTTTCTCTTTTCCGGCTTTGCTGTACGGTACATAGCAAGTGCTGCTCCCGGAAGTCCAAAGATCATAAGCGGGAATTTTCCGGACATAAACCTTGTCGCAGATACTGCAAAATGGGATACCGAAGGATCGGAAAGCTGTGCAAAGAAGATATTCTGCGCTCCCTCGATCATCTGTCCGGATACCTCTAATGTTCCACCAACTGCCGTCTGCCAGAATGGCATATAGAACACATGATGCAGTCCAAACGGAATTAAAAGGCGCTCCATAAATCCATAGACCCAGGTTCCCGCATAGCCGGATCTTAAAACAACGTCACCGATTGCATAAATTCCGGTCTGGATAACAGGCCAGATAAAGAACATTAAAATTCCAACACCTACGTAAACAATTCCTGAAATGATCGGAACAAACCGTGTTCCCCCAAAGAAGGATAACACCTGTGGAAGCTCGATCTTATAAAACCGGTTGTGCAGTGCTGCAACACCAAGTCCTACAATGATACCACCGAATACACCCATCTGAAGGGATGTGATCCCACATACATCTGTTACAGCTCCGCTTAACATCGATTCTGCTCCGCCATTTACCGTAATCAATGCTCCAATGGATGCATGCATGATAAAAAAGGAAATCACTGCTGCAAGTGCAGTGATTTCCTTTTTTAT
>CAKRLN010000272.1 GCA_934359535.1 uncultured Lachnospiraceae bacterium | reverse complement strand
GCTTACCGCATACTGGAACAGATGTGCAGATAAAACGGCTTCTTTGCTTGCAGAATGTGAATCAGATCTTGCAGCAGGAATTGCAAGACGCTATTATGAGCTGTCAGTCTATTTAAAGCCGGTGGCTGGACTGTAATAATTATAAATATAACGGATTCCGGATGTGCGCAGAAGGATGGGAACTGCATTGCAACGGATTATAATTCAGAAAGGACGGAACATGAAACGCATTGGAAAAAAAGGCCGTATGGCCTGCAGGATTTGTTGCTTCTGGGTGATTCTGCTTTTGCTTTTTGCAGGGGCAGAACGTCTGTTTATCTACAATGAGAATGAATGCTATACCAATGTCAAAGGATTTTATCAGGAAAAAAGAAACGGCCTGGATGTCGTGATGGCTGGGCCAAGCGAGCTTTATGCGGACTATTCCCCGACGCTTGCGTGGTCAGAATACGGCTATACCTCCTATAACCTTGCAATATCGGGGGTTCCGGGAAGCCTCTACCGCTCAATGCTCACTGAGATACTGAAACGGCAGAAGCCAAAGCTTGTAGTGTTTAACATCAGTGGGTTCTACTGGGGAGAGGATAGCTTCTCTGACTGGGGCTCCATGCATAAATGGTTTGATTATACCCCGTTTTCTTTGGAGAAGATCAGGGAGATTGGCAGTGTGGTGCCGGAGGAAAAGCGGGCAGAGTATCTGTTTCCGATGATCAAATACCATGGGAACTGGAAAAAGCCCCTGACGCTTGCAAAAAAAGCCGGAATCGGAACCTTTATGAACTGGACCGGTTATTCCTGTACAAAGGGACTAAGAACCTACAGTACATGCAACAACGGTGCAGGCATGGGGCAGGTTATGCAGACCTCGTTTGGCGATACGGCAAGAAAAGAGCTTGTGGAGCTCTTAGATTTTTGCAAAGAAAAAGGATTAAAAAACGTACTGTTTGTATGCTTCCCGCACCAGGCAGTCCCATCGGATTCTTCCACACTTTCCGAAATCGGGGATCTGATCACGGAGCAGGGCTATGATTACCTGAACCTCGATAAAGCATTTGAGGAAACAGGGATTAATGTCTCACAGGATTTTATCGATGCGGAGCATCTGAATGTAAGAGGCTTAAGAAAGCTTACAAGCTATCTGGGCGGCTATATGACAGAGCATTATGCGCTTTCAGCAGAGCATGGCAAAAAAGAGACGGCACGCTGGAACCGGTGCAGTGAAAAGACAAAAAAGCTTTTAGAGGAATGTGAGTCGGAGTTAAATAAGGGCACGATAAGAGAGTTCTATGAGGCTTCGATTTATCACCGGACAAAGGCGATTTCCGTTGACAAATCATGATGGATAAATCATAATAAATGAAAAGGCAACTATTCAGGCAGTGGGCGGAATAGTTTGGTTAGGAGGCTTACAATATGAAAAAGAAAAAGATCGTGATCGCGCTTGGTCATGAAGCGCTTGGAACTACCTTACCGGAGCAGCATGCTGCGACAAAGCGCACGGCAAAAGCGGTTGCAGACTTTATCCGTGATGATTACCAGGTCGTTATCACACATAGCAACGGCCCTCAGGTTGGAATGATCCATACAGCAATGAACGAGTTTTATCTGAACAACCCGGAGTACACGGCAACACCAATGTCAGTCTGCTCAGCAATGAGCCAGGGTTATATCGGCTACGACCTTCAGAATGCGATCCGCACCGAGCTTTTAAACAGAGGAATCTATAAGACCGTATCGACGGTTCTGACACAGGTGGCTGTCGATCCTTATGATGAAGCATTCTATGCGCCGACCAAGATTGTCGGTCGCGTCATGACAAAGGACGAGGCAGAAGAGGAAGAGAAAAAGGGCAACCACGTAACAGAGGTTGAGGGCGGTTACCGTAGAATCGTTGCGGCACCGAAGCCGGTGGATATTGTTGAGATCGATGCGATCCGTGCATTATCCGATGCCGATCAGGTTGTTATTGCCTGTGGCGGTGGCGGAATTCCAGTATTGCAGCAGGGAAATAACCTTCAGGGAGCATCCGCAGTCATTGAGAAGGATCTTTGTGCAGGCAAGCTTGCAGAGCTTTTAGATGCAGATAAGCTTGTCATTTTAACAAGTGTGGACAAGGTATGCTTAAACTATGGCAGAGAGGATGAGACACCGGTTGATACACTTTCCCTTGCAGATGCAAAGCGCTACTTAGAGGCAGGAGAGTTCGAGGAGGGAACGATGGCACCGAAGATCGAAGCCGCAGTGAACTTCATTGGTGAATCTGCAATCCGTTCGGTTGTGATCACAAAGCTTAATAAAGAGGGAACCGAGGTTTCCGGAGGTATGGGAACCCTGATTCACAAATAGATAAAATCATTTTGGCATGCGCTGCAGTGCATGCCAATTTTATTTTTGACCCAAATCGTGATAGGAGGCATCTGTGTGATGGGCAATAAGAAAATTGGACTAGTGGTAGAAGGCGGGGGAATGAAATGTGCATACGGGGCAGGAATTTTAGACCGTCTGCTCGATGAGAAGGCTGCGTTTGATTACTGCATTGGGGTATCGGCAGGGGCTGCAAATGCGGCATCGTTTCTTGCGGGACAGAGGGAACGGAACCTTCGTTTTTATACAATCCATGTGAAGGACCCACACTATATCAGTGTCCGCAATTATCTTCATGACGGGCAGGTATTTGGTCTGCAATATATCTATGGAACAATGAGCAATGCAGGCGGCATCGATCCGCTTGATTATGATGCGGTCATGGCAAATCCGTGCGAATATGAGATTGTTGCGACGGATGCAAAGACAGGGAGGGCAAGGTATTTTAACAAATCCGATCTGCGCCGTGATGATTATACCCCGATTATGGCATCGTCGGCACTTCCGGTATTCTGTAAGCCGGTCGAATATGGGAACCGCTTTTATTT
>CAKRLN010000271.1 GCA_934359535.1 uncultured Lachnospiraceae bacterium | reverse complement strand
CTGTATGTCCATTCCGTTCTAAAACACCGCCATCCTTTGCAATTAACGGAAACATATGTCCAGGTCTGCGAAAATCCAATGGCTTTGCATCATCCGAAACACACATTCTCGCTGTTAATCCCCGTTCCTCGGCTGAAATGCCTGTTGTGGTATCTTTATAATCAATTGACACCGTAAAAGCTGTTTCATGGTTATCGGTATTGTTTTCCACCATAGGAGTAAACATCAGCCGATTGGCGATTTCCCTGCTCATAGGGGTACAGATCAGTCCCTTCGCATAAGTTGCAAGAAAATTCACATTTTCCGTTGTTGCAGCCTCCGCAGAACAAATCAGATCCCCTTCATTCTCACGATCCTCATCATCCGTGACAAGAATTACCTTTCCTTCTTTTAAAGCCGTTAAAGCTTTTTCTATCCTTTTAAAATCCATTTGAACCTCCTAAAATCCATTCTTAAGCAAAAATTCTCTTGTTATTCCAGACTCTGCAGCCGGTACCAGCAGCTTTTCAACGTATTTTCCAATGCAGTCATTTTCAAGATTGACCATATCACAGACTTTTTTTGTAGAAAGTACCGTATGCGAAAGTGTATGCGGAATAACCGATACTGAAAAACTATTTTTGCAAACCGAAGCAACGGTAAGACTGATCCCATCAATTGCAATTGAGCCCTTTTCAATGATATAGCGAAGAATTTTTGGTTCTGCCGAGATGGTAAACCATACTGCATTACTGTCTTTTCTGATTCCAGTGATCGTTCCGGTTCCGTCGATATGTCCCGCCACGATATGTCCGCCAAACCGGTCTCCTGCACGCATTGCCCGTTCTAAATTGACCAGTGTCCCAGCCTTCGCCTTTGCCAGTGCTGTACGGTTTAACGTCTCATGCATCACATCTGCGGTAAAAAGAGCTCCGGTAAAAGAGGTAACGGTCAGACAGATGCCATTGACCGCAATACTGTCCCCCTGCTTCACATCCTCTAATACCTTGTCTGCATGAATGGAAAGACGTATGGAATCCCCATTTCTGGATATTTTTTCTATTTTTCCAACCTCTTCTATGATTCCTGTAAACATGGATATTTCACTTCGCTTTCTATCAGATAGTCTTCTCCGATCTGCCGGATGGTACTGTTTACTAACTGTACCGCCTGCTCGGGCAAATCCACACCAGTGCCTGAAACTGGTGATGCTGCTGTCCCACCAAAAATCTTTGGTGCAATATAAGCCTGTACTGCATCGACAAGCCGTTCAGAAAAAGCACTCCAGTTTAAGCTTCCGCCTCCCTCGATTAACACACTGTCAATTCCACGTTCTCCAAGTGCAGACATAAGTGCGGCTAAATCCACCATTCCAGTCTCTCCAGGCAGCTCAAGAATTTCGCAGTGCTGCGCTTCTAACGCCGCTTTTTTAGCAGTATCATAAGAGCTTCCACAGGCGATTATTGTCTGGATTGTTTTTGCAGACTGAACGATCTTCGATGTAAGTGGTATCTGAAGATGTGTATCGCAGATCACGCGTACCGGATCACATCCTTTTTCAATGCGGCAGTTCAACATCGGATCATCACAAAGCACGGTACGGATTCCTGCCATAATTGCCGAAAATTCTTTTCTCGTCTCCTGAACAGATCTCCGTGCAGCTTCTCCAGTAATCCATTTTGAAGCACCTGTATGTGTCGCAATCTTTCCATCCATAGTCATTGCATATTTTGCAAGCACATATGGCTTTTTCGTCGTGATATATTTGCGGAAAATCCGTGTCAGTGCAAGACATTCCTTTTCAAGAATTCCTACCTCCACCTCGATTCCGTGTGTCCTTAAAAGTTCTACACTCTTTCCCGACATAAGCGGATTCGGATCTAAAATTCCGATTACAACCCTTGCAATTTTGTGTTCGATAATTGCTTCGGTACAGGGCGGTGTTTTTCCATAATGACAGCATGGTTCCAGTGTTACATAAAGCGTTGCACCCTCTGCTTCTTCTACACAGTTTTTAAAGGCATTCCGTTCCGCATGCAGCCCGCCGTACCTTTCGTGCCAGCCTTCCCCGATAATCCGGTCATCCTTTACAATAACAGCTCCGACCAGTGGATTGGGATTTACATGACCGATCCCGTTTTTTGCAAGCGCAACCGCACGGCTCATGTACGCATCATCCTTCATTTTGCATCCCTCCTTTTTGTCATGCACAGCTCATCTGCTGCAAAATAAAAAATGTCTTGAATAAAAATCTATTCAAGACATTGGGAAATGTTTTTATGCAATTTATCTGATCCGATTGATTCAATTCCATTGGAATTCCAACCGAAATAAAAAACTCTGGAATGATTCAAAAATCCTTCCAGAGCATAAAATGCAATACAAAAATAATACTTCCATTTTCTTTCATCCAGACTATACTGTCGGCTTCGGAGTTACACCGAATCATGCCTTACGGCTCGTGGGCTATACCACCGGTGGCGAATTTCACGCCGCCCCGAAATTTTTTATTCAATTACAAAGCTAATAATAGCACTCTTTCTATCATTTAGCAAGTGTTTTTTGATTCACCTGAAAACATTGTCCCCTGTACCATTCACTCACTCCTAATTAATAAATTGAATATTGAAAATCCTCAAAACGACAAAGTCCCTGCTTATACCACTCACAGTTACCGCAGCTATCAACAAAGATCTCCTTAGTGAGATAACGGTTCGCATGCTGCATCAACTGACGGTATGTATAAATCGCATTTTCCTTCAGCTGCAACGGTTTTAACAATGCTTCATCCTTTTGATGAACATGGTTATTCTCATCCACACAGTAGATTCCATCCATCAGATTCGGACATTTTCTACAAATCTCGTCCGGATTTGTCACCAGACGAAGCTTCTGGTCTGGATGGTCTTTTAACCAGGTAACCTTCTTAGTCATATTTTCACAGAAAGAACCACTGTAACCATACCCC
>CAKRLN010000270.1 GCA_934359535.1 uncultured Lachnospiraceae bacterium | reverse complement strand
CCGCAAATCCGGCACACAGCCAGAAGATGGTATTCAGGAAAAGAAACACCTTCTGCTGCAGTTCCTCCCTGCATATATTGTTTTTTACTTTTTCCCAAATCCATCTCATCCCATCAGCCCTCCTGATTTTTATCATCCAGCGCAAAAATGACCCATTCTGCAATGTTCGTTGCATGATCTCCGATCCGTTCAAAGTACTTTGCTGCCATCAGAAGATCTGCCGCCTGCTCGCCACAATCTGCATTCGCATGGATCATCGCGATCAGATCCTGCTTCACCTCAAGAAACAGTGCATCAATTACATCATCATTTGCGATCACGGCTTTTGCTGCCGCCATGTCCTTATCCACATAAGCCTGGATACTCTTCATTAACATGTCTACCGTTTCCGCTGCCATCTTCTGGATATGGTCAACCTGTTTCACATAAGTATTGTCGGCAATTAAGATCGTCATCTCTGAAATATCTGCTGCATGATCCCCGATCCGTTCCATATCCGTTACCATCTTCATAGCTGCGGAAATCGTCCTAAGATCCCTTGCAACCGGCTGCTGCTGCATCAGAAGATTAAAACAGATGTTCTCGATCTTCTTTTCCTCCCGGTCTACATCTGTATCATTGTCCATGATAATCTTAGCAAGCTCCGTATCCTGCTTTAAAAAAGCAACAACTGCCTTCTGGATCTGTTCCTCGATCATCGTCCCCATATGCATAAGCTCCTGATTTAACACGTGAAGCTGCTCGTCGAATTTTGTACGCATCAGCCAAACCTCCCTGTGATATAATCCTCTGTTCTTTTATCCTTCGGATAGGAGAACACGGTCTTGGTGTCCCCAAATTCCACCATCTCTCCTACGAGGAAAAATGCGGTATCATCCGATACACGTACTGCCTGCTGCATGTTATGCGTTACCACAACAACCGTATATTTTTTCTTCAGCTCTTCCATTAGCTCTTCCACCTTGGCAGTCGAGATCGGATCAAGTGCGGATGTCGGCTCATCCATAAGAAGCACCTCCGGCTGGACAGCAAGTGCCCTTGCAATACAGATACGCTGCTGCTGTCCTCCGGACAGACCAAGTGCTGATTTTTTCAGGCGGTCCTTAACCTCGTCAAAAATAGCCGCTCCACGCAGACTTTCCTCAACAATTGCATCAAGCCTCGCCTTATCCTTGATTCCATGTACCCTTGGTCCATAGGCTATATTGTCATAAATACTCATCGGGAACGGATTTGGCTGCTGGAAAACCATGCCGATCTTCTTCCTAAGCACCGTCGTATCCACATTTTCATCGTAAATGTCCTCTCCGTCTAAGCACACGCTTCCCTCGATCCGGACATTGTCCACAAGATCATTCATACGGTTTAAGGTCTTAAGGAAGGTGGATTTTCCACAGCCGGATGGTCCGATAAATGCCGTTACACTGTTCTCCTTAATATCCATATTGACACCCTTTAAGGCATGATTCTCACCGTAATACAGATGAAGATCCCGCACCTTAATCTTTGTTTTTTTCTCCATAGTTTTCTCCCTTACTCTCTGGTCTGCACATCAAATTTCCGTGCCAGGAGCTTTGTTAACATATTAATAAGAAGAACGATCACAAGAAGCACAAGGGCAATACCAAATGCCACTCCATATTCGCCCTTTGACATACTAAGATACAGCTGGATTGTCAGTGTACCGCCCGATGCAAAAATCTTGTCCAAAAACTGCTTTGCAGAAGCCGGAAGCATTCCATCACTTCCTGCGGTAAAAAGCAGTGCCGCTGATTCCCCCACAATTCGTCCGATTGCAAGGATAACACCGGTAATAATTCCAGGCATGGCAGATGGAAGTAAAATGGTCCGGATCATATGCCATTTTCCTGTTCCAAGTCCGATTGCGCCCTGTCTGTAGCTGTCCGGCACCGTCTTTAATGCCTCCTGGGTATTTCTGATTACAAGCGGAAGCACCATAAGCACAAGTGTCAATGCGCCAGTCAGTATACAGTATCCAAGATGCAGTGTCTGTACAAAAAAGATCATACCGAACAGACCAAAAATAATGGATGGGATACCGGATAAGATCTGTGTTGCAAACTCAATGGTTGTCACGAATTTTCCCGGCTTTGCATACTCATTCAGGTATACGGCAGCCCCGATGCCGACCGGAGTCGCAATGAGCATGGTAAGGATAATGATGTAAAGCGTATTTACAATATTTCCGGCAATTCCAACCGTATCGTTTAAGACGCTGGTCACTCCGGTTAAAAAGCTTATATTTACCATCGAATAGCCTTTTACAAAGACATAGCCGATCATTCCCGCAAGAAGCAGCACGGAAAATGCTGCACTCACATAGATTGCAACATACGCGATTACATCTGCCGGTCTCTTCCGCTTTTTCGTAATGCTTTCGGCAAACACAACCGGTTTTGCCTGGATAATGGCTTCTGTTGTCATGCTTCCTCTTCCCCTTTCTTGATCAGTCTCGTTAGGATCAGATTGATAATCATAATAAATACGAAAAGCACAAGTCCGATCGTAAACAGTACCTCTCTGTGTGTTCCCTGTGAATAACTCATGTCGCTGACAATCGCAGTGGTAAGAAAACGCACCGAATTAAATGGAAGCGGTACATTAACCGCACTACCTGATACAAGGCTTATCGCCATTGCTTCTCCGAGCGCACGGCCGATTCCAAGCACGACCGCTGTCATAATTCCGGATTTTGCAGCAGGAAGTACAACTGAAAAGATCGTCTGGATCTTTGTTGCCCCGAGTGCTAAGGATGCCGACTTCAGCTGTGCCGGAACAGCCTTGATCGAAGAAACACTGATATTGATTACCGTAGGAAGAATCATGATTGCAAGCACAATCACCGCTGAAACCAGGTTGGCTCCTCCGGTAAACTGATGCGTTTCAGATCCTGCAAATACCTTCTTCTCAAGTCCGTACATCCACGGTGTTAAGA
>CAKRLN010000269.1 GCA_934359535.1 uncultured Lachnospiraceae bacterium | reverse complement strand
AGAGCTGTCAGATTATGGACTTGATAGCCCCCAAAACGTGATTACCATAGAGACCGAAAAGGATACGCTGACACTGGATATTGGAAATTGCAATGAGATGCTTTCGGAGTATTACATCAAAAAAGAGGGAAGTGATGATGTTTATCTGACAGATTCCACAACCGCAAAGCTGTTTACAAAGACGGTTGATTCTTTGAAGGCTTCGGAAGATACCGAATCGACAGAGGAGGCGGAGCCATCCGAGGAGAGCGAATAAGCGAAGAACGCTTATTCCTCCTTGGAGCCGGTATCATCATGCTTTGTGACAAGCTTGTAGATAAAGGTATAAGCCCAGATCAGGACGGGGATTACGATCGTTGCAAATACGGATGCGGCAAAGAAATTCATGGAATTGCTGTTATCCGTAATTGCAAAGATGAGTGTCAGAAGATAAAGACCGGCGAGAAAGATGACGCCGAGGATGGCAAGAATGCGTTTTCCTTTTTTCATAATGTTCCTTTCTTTCTGCTAAATGACATAAAAATACTTTGAAAAATACGTTGCTTTTTGGTATAATAACATATGCGTGTATAATCCGCAAGAAATCAATAGCAAAAATGATAAAGGTGGTATAGAGATGGCTTTATTACAGGAATGGCAGAAAATTGCCTATAACGAGAAAGCAAATAAAGGAGATCTTCAGAGATTCTGGCAGAGATATTTCCTGTTAGAGAAGGGTGTTTATGAGAAGCTTTTAACAACCCCGGATGAGGTTGTGGAAGGAACGGTTAAGGAATTAGCAGAGAAATACAACCTTTCTGTTCTTGAGATGGCTGGCTTTTTAGATGGAATCAATGAAAGCCTTGTTACCCCTAATCCAATCGAGGAGATGGAAGAGGATACCAAGGTAAGCCTTGCCTTCGATAAAGAGAAATTATATAAGAACATGGTTGATGCAAAGGCAGAATGGCTTTATGAGCTTCCTATGTGGGATGAGATTTTCGACAAGGAGACAAAGCGCAGACTTTACTTAGAACAGAAGAAGTCCGGTACTGTTGTTGTCGGCAAGAAGGTCGGACGTAACGATCCATGTCCATGTGGATCTGGCAAAAAGTACAAATATTGCTGCGGAAGATAGCACGTATTTGTAACAATTTTCTGTTTGACATCTGGAGATATTGGGTATACAATACGTTCAGAAATCGAAAAAGAGAATGCAGCGATGAGACGAGTAGAATGTTTACGAAGCTTCAGAGAGAGATATGTATGGTGCGAGTATCTCAGTGGACAGGCATTTGAAGACCAGCTCTGAGTGACCCCAATCCGGTCCGGTGACTCCGTTATCGTCAGAATGAGATTTTTGGCAGTCCGCAGCCGGACGCTGGGAATAAATCAGGGTGGAACCGCGAGAACATATCGTCCCTGGCACACAGCTTTTGTGTGTCAGGGATTTTTTTGTTTCAGGGAACTCGTTCGATTCAGAGGGCATTCAATTGCCGATGATTGGATTTAAGAAAAGGAGACAGACAATATGAAAATCACATTAAAAGATGGTTCACAAAAAGAGTACAGTGAAGCAAAATCCGTATATGAGATTGCAGCAGATATCAGCGAAGGTCTTGCCCGTGTGGCATGTGCCGGAGAAGTTGACGGAAAGATTTTAGATCTTCGTACCGTATTAGATCATGACTGCACTTTAAATATTGTAACTGCAAACGATCCGGAAGGCTTACAGGTTATCCGTCATACCGCATCCCATGTTATGGCAGAAGCCGTAAAGAGACTGTATCCGGATGCAAAAATTGCAATCGGACCTGCAATTGAAGATGGCTTTTATTATGACTTTGATTCGGTTCCTTTCTCAAGAGAGGATCTTGACAAGATCGAGGCTGAGATGAAAAAGATCATCAAGGAAGGACATGAGATCACAAGATTTACCCTTCCAAGAGCAGAGGCAATCGCATTTATGAAAGAGAAAAATGAGCCATATAAGGTAGAGCTTATTGAAGATCTTCCGGAGGATGCAGAGATTTCCTTCTACGATCAGGGAGGCTTTGTTGATCTGTGTGCAGGTCCGCATCTGATGAACACAAAAGGAATTAAGGCATATAAATTAATTTCTTCTTCCATGGCATACTGGAGAGGCGATTCCGAGAAGGCGCGTCTTCACAGAATTTACGGTACGGCATTTAACAAAAAGGATGAGCTAAAAGCACATCTGGAGAAGTTAGAGGATGCAAAACGCCGTGATCACAATAAGCTTGGGCGTGAGATGGGATTATTCACAACGGTTGATGTCATTGGCCAGGGACTTCCGCTCTTCACACCGAAGGGAACAAAAATGATCATGAAGCTTCAGAGATGGATCGAGGATCTTGAGGATAATGAGTGGGGATACAAACGTACAAGAACACCGCTTATGGCA
This sequence comes from uncultured Lachnospiraceae bacterium, assembly GCA_934359535.1. GTDB lineage: Bacteria > Bacillota > Clostridia > Lachnospirales > Lachnospiraceae > Roseburia. The sequence continues at coordinate 559 of CAKRLN010000269.1, read as the reverse complement.
AAATCCGACCTTTATAAGATTTCCGGACACTGGGATCATTACAAGGATGGCATGTTTGTATTAGGTGATGAAGAGACTGACAAAGAGGTATTTGCACTCCGCCCGATGACCTGCCCATTCCAGTATTATGTATACAAGAATGAACAGCATTCCTACCGCGATCTTCCATACCGTATGAGTGAGACATCTACGTTATTCCGTTCCGAGGATTCCGGAGAGATGCATGGTCTGACCCGTGTACGCCAGTTTACGATTACAGAGGCACACAACGTCATCCGTCCAGATCAGGCAGAGGAGGAGTTAAAGAGCTGCTTTGACCTTGCAATGTATGTATTAGGAACCTTAGGACTTGAGGATGATGTAACCTTCCGTTTATCCAAATGGGATCCAAACAACAAGAAGAAATATCTTGGAGATGACAATTACTGGGAGAGCACACAGGGCAAGCTCCGTGAGATTCTTGAGGAATCCGGAAAACCATTCGTTGAGGCCGACGGAGAGGCTGCTTTCTACGGACCTAAGATCGATATTCAGGCGAAAAACGTATATGGAAAAGAGG
>CAKRLN010000268.1 GCA_934359535.1 uncultured Lachnospiraceae bacterium | reverse complement strand
GATATAAGGTGACCCAGGCTACGGTTTCCAGAGATATCCGTGAAATGAAGCTTACAAAGGTGGCACTCAGCAATGGCCGTCAGAAGTATGTGGCACTTGGGGAGGCAAAGGATGACCTTTCGGAAAAATATTTCCGCGTATTCCGTGATGGCTTTGTGTCAATGGACATGGCACAGAACATCCTTGTAATCAAAACGGTATCCGGGATGGCAAATGCGGTCTGCGCAGCGATTGATGCAATGAAGATCCATGAGATCGTAGGCTCCGTTGCCGGAGATGATACGATTATGTGTGCGATCCGGACGGTGGAGGATACCGTGACGATTATGAAGAAGCTGCGCAGGATTGTAGAACAGGAAGCTTAAAAAGTGTTTCACTGGAACGATTTGGGAGAGTAGAAGGAGAGACATATGTTACAGAATCTGCATGTGAAAAATCTTGCTTTGATTGATGAGAGTGAGGTGGAGTTTTCGGATGGACTGAATATCCTGTCCGGCGAGACCGGTGCGGGAAAATCAATCATTATTGGCTCGATTAACCTTGCACTTGGAGAAAAGGTGCCAAAGGAGATGCTTCGGGATAATCAGAAAACGGCATTTGTAGAACTCATTTTTCATGTGGAAAATGAGCACACGATCGAGAAGCTTAAGGCACTTGATGTAGAGGTAGAGGATCAGACTGTGATTTTAAGCCGGAAGATTACCGCGCAGCGGGCGGTCGGCCGTGTGAACGGGGAAGCTGTATCGGTGTCCCGGATGAAGGCAGTTGCTGCACTTTTAATCGACATTCACGGACAGCATGAGCATCAGTCACTGCTTTCGAAGCGCAGGCATTTAGAAATCTTAGATGATTATGCAAAGAATGCTATTTCGGACACGAAGGCAGCGGTAGCGGAAGCGTACCGTACGTATCGCAGCCTGAAAGAGGAATGGGAGCATTCCAATGTCGATGAGGAACAGCGGAAAAGAGAGCTGTCATTTCTTGCGTATGAGGTCAAAGAAATTGAAGAGGCAGATTTAAAACCAGGGGAGGATGAAGAGCTTGAGCAGCAATACCGACGGTTTTCCAATGGAAAAAAGATCATGGAAGCAGTTGGGGGAGCTTATGCGATCACTGGCGGAGGTGAAATGGATAATGCCTCGGAGATGATTGGACGCGCAGTGAGAGAGCTTGGTATGGTATCGGATTATGATGAGCAGCTTGCAGGACTTCTTTCACAGCTTTCTGAGATCGATGACCTGCTTGGCGATTTTAACCATGAGATTTCTGCGTATCTGTCAGGTGCAGAATTTGATGAGGAGCATTTTTACCAGATCGAAAAACGTCTTGATCTGATCAATCATCTGAAATCGAAATATGGAAGCACAATCGAGGAAATCTTAAATGAGTGCGAGAAAAAACAAAGCCGTATCCAGGTGCTTGCCGATTATGACACATATCTGGCAAAGCTTCGGGCATCTTTGGATAAGAGCGAAAAGGAACTGGATTGTGTCTGCGGGAAGCTTTCAAAGCTTCGGAAAAAGGAAGCAGTAACGCTGACAGAGGCGATTGGCCAGGCGCTTAAGGATCTGAATTTCCTCGATGTAAAATTTGAGATGAAATTTGACCGCACGGCAGGGTACACGGCACTTGGCTATGACGATCCGGAATTTTTGATCTCCACGAATCCGGGTGAGCCGGTTAAGCCGCTTGGGAAGGTTGTTTCCGGTGGTGAGCTTTCGAGAATTATGTTGGCAATCAAAACCGTCATGGCGGAGACGGACGAGATCGAATCGCTGATTTTTGATGAGATCGACAGTGGAATTAGTGGACGTACCGCACAGATGGTTTCGGAGAAGATGAACGTATTAAGCCGCAATCATCAGATTATCTGTATCACGCATCTGCCTCAGATCGCAGCAATGGCAGACAGCCACTATCTGATTGAGAAATCCGTCGAGGGGCAGGAGACTCATTCAAGAATCAAGAGGCTTTCCGAGGAAGAGTCCGTAAACGAGCTTGCACGTATGTTAGGCGGGGTTACGATTACCGATACGGTCATTGAGAATGCAAGAGAAATGAAACAGATGGCTAAAGAGAAAAAAATCAAATAACCGATGTGAATCTGATACATGAAACATGTGTCCGTTCCGCATACTAAAAGAAGTATCAAATCTTTTAGATCGGAGAGGACACATGTATTTTTTTTGCCAGAAAACAGAAAAAAAAGAAAAGGGAAAAAAGAAAAGGCGTTTTTTCATCGGGCTGACCGGAATCTATCTGTGTACCGTTGTCTGCTTTGCATACGGCAGCTTTATGCAGGGCATTCCGGATCATCTGTATGTGGAAGAGGGAACGTCTATTTCGAATGAATTTTCCAGCTTTCCAGTATCCTTCGAGGAACCAGGGGAGGAAGACGGGCCAGTTAAAACATGCTGTAAGCTGTTTGGAATATTTCCGGCAAAGGAAGTTACGGTATCGGTTGTGCCGAAAACAAAGCTCTATGTATCCGGAAGGATCATTGGAATCTATGGAAAGACAAACGGAGTGCTTGTGCTTGGGACAAGTCCGGTGGAGGCAGTAAATGGCTTAAGCTATACACCGGCAGAAAACAAGCTTTCGGCAGGGGATTATATTATATCCGTCAATCATGAAACGATTGAAAAAAAGGAACAGCTGATCCGTGCCATTAATGAGTCTGGTTCCGATACAGCAGAGCTTGGGGTTGTGCGGGATGGAGAATATATCGAGGTCGGGGTAACTCCAGTTCCGGTTGACAGCCAGAAATTTAAGATTGGAGTATGGGTAAAGGATGACATGGCGGGAATTGGAACGATGACCTATTATACACCGGAAAAGAAGTTTGGGGCACTTGGCCATGGTGTCGGGGATGGGGAGAGCGGCGCATTGCTTTCTCTTTCGAAGGGAAGGGTCTATGGAACGCAGCTGACCGGCATTACAAAAGGACAGAAGGGAAAGCCGGGGGAGCTTGAGGGCTTGATC
>CAKRLN010000267.1 GCA_934359535.1 uncultured Lachnospiraceae bacterium | reverse complement strand
TGTCAGTCCCATGGACGCCTCATCCGCATATAAAACCCCGATATTCTTTGAACAGTTGGTCTTAAGCGCCCTTGCAGCCGCATTCGGAAGATACCCCATTTCCTCTGCAATTTTCCTGATCCTCTTTTTCGTCTCGCTGCTGATGTCCTTCTGATCATGTAATGCCTTACTTACCGTTGCGGCTGATACACCGCATTCGCTTGCAATGTCTTTTAAAGATACCATACCCTATTCCTCGCTTCGAATTGGATTGTCACTGTAAATAGTTCGAAACGAATTGCTTAATCGTTTTCGTATCTTTACTATAGTGCATTTATCTGAAAATTTCAACCTTTTTTGTTATTTCATCTAAATTAACATGTTTTTCTATTATTTTTTGTGCAGTTTTATCTTTTGTCATTTCCAGCTTGCTTTTTCCAGTTGTAGCATTTATACTTTGATTGTAACATGAACTTAAACGTTTACGTAACCTGAAACATACAGATTAAGAATAGGAGAGGACTATTATGCAATTTGGACATTTTGATGATGCCGCAAAAGAATACGTCATCACTTCCCCAAGGACTCCGCTTCCTTGGATCAACTATTTAGGCTGTGAGAATTTCTTCTCACTCGTATCAAACACCTGCGGAGGCTACAGCTTCTATAAAGATGCCAAGCTTCTTCGCCTGACACGTTACCGTTATAATAATGTACCGCTTGACAGCAACGGACACTACTATTACATCAACGATAACGGAACCATCTGGAATCCGGGCTGGATGCCGGCAAAGACAGAGCTTGATTCCTATGAATGCCGCCACGGCATGGGCTACTCCATTTTCAAAGGCAGCAAAAACGGATTGTCAGCAGAGCTGACAGACTTCGTACCAATGGGATCTACCTGTGAGATCAACAAGCTGACCTTGAAGAATACTTCTGATGAGAAGAAGGAATTTTCTGTTTTCTCTTATGTAGAGTTCTGTCTCTGGAATGCGATGGACGATATGACCAACTTCCAGCGTAACTTCTCAACCGGTGAAGTTGAGATCCATGCAGACGGCTCCCAGCTGTTCCACAAGACCGAATACAGGGAACGACGCAACCATTATGCAGTTTATGCAGTCAATGCTCCGGTAAGCGGCTTTGATACCGACCGTGATTCCTTCCTCGGTGCATATGGCGAGAACTCTGCTCCTTACGTTGTTACCGCTGGCGAATCGAAAAATTCTGTTGCAAGCGGATGGTCACCGGTAGGCTCCCACCATTTGAAGGTAACGCTTGCTCCTGGCGAGGAAAAGACCTACGTATTCGTACTTGGCTATGTTGAGAACCCGGTTTCAGAGAAATGGATCGGGCGTGCAGAAGACGGCATCATTAACCGTGCACCAGCCGATGCACTCCTTGCCAGATTTGACACTGCCGAGAAAGCAGACGCAGCACTCGCTGAGCTGAAGGATTACTGGAGCAGTCTGCTTTCGCATTTTACCATCTCCTCTTCCGAGGAAAAGCTCGACCGTATGGTCAATATCTGGCATCAGTATCAGTGCATGGTTACCTTTAACATGAGCCGTTCTGCTTCTTACTTCGAATCCGGAATCGGACGCGGAATGGGCTTCCGCGACTCCTGCCAGGATCTTCTTGGCTTTGTACACCTGATCCCGGACCGTGCAAGAGAACGTATCCTCGATATTGCTGCTACCCAGTTTGAGGACGGTTCTGCTTATCACCAGTACCAGCCTTTGACCAAAAAAGGCAATGCTGATATCGGAAGTGGATTTAACGATGACCCATTATGGCTCATCGCAGGTGCTGCCGCCTACATCAAAGAGACCGGCGACTACACGATCTTAGACGAAATGACCCCATACGACAGTGATCCTTCCAAGGCTACCGACTTTATGGAGCACTTAAGACGTTCCTTTAACTATACAATCAATCACCTTGGACCACACGGACTTCCACAGATCGGGCGTGCCGACTGGAATGACTGCCTGAACTTAAACTGCTTCTCCGAGGAACCTGGAGAATCCTTCCAGACCTTCGGACCATCCGAGGGACCGAATGCAGAATCTGTCTTTATCGCAGGTATGTTTGTAAAATACGGTAAGGATTATGTGGAGATCTGTAAACACCGCGGTCTTAACGAGGAAGCGCAAAAAGCCGAAGAAGCAATTCACCAGATGGAACAGACCGTTCTTGATGCCGGATGGGACGGCGAATGGTTCCTTCGTGCATACGATCACTACAAGAACAAGATCGGTTCTAAGGAATGTGAAGAAGGCAAGATCTTTATTGAGCCGCAGGGCTTTTGTGTAATTGCAGAGATCGGTCTGAAGGAAGGCAACTGCTTACAGGCAATGCAGTCTGTTGAGAAATACTTAGATACGAAATACGGCATCGTGCTACTCCAGCCGGCATACCACAGATATCATGTCGAGCTTGGTGAAATCTCCTCTTATCCACCAGGATATAAGGAAAATGCCGGTATCTTCTGCCATAATAACCCATGGATTTCGATTGCAGAAACCGTTGTCGGCCGCGGTAACCGCGCCTTTCAGGTATACACAAGAACCTGTCCTGCCTACATCGAGGAGATTAGTGAAATCCACCGTACTGAGCCGTATGTATACAGCCAGATGATTGCCGGAAAAGACGCTGCCAACTTCGGTGAAGCGAAAAACAGCTGGCTGACCGGAACCGCTGCATGGACTTTCCTTGATGTCTCCCAGTATATTCTTGGAATCCGCCCGGATTACGATGGACTTGTGGTTGATCCATGTCTCCCTGAGACGATGGATGGATTTACTGCAAAGCGTGAATTCCGCGGTGTTACCTACCATATCACTGTAAAAAATCCTTCCCATGTCGAGAAGGGCGTTGCTAAGATGATCGTGGATGGCAGAGAGATTGCCGGAAACATGATCCCGGCTTGTGATGTAACTACAAATGAAGTGAATGTAGAAGTTATTATGGGATAATTCCCCTGCCTTCCCTTATAAAAAGGGGAGGC
>CAKRLN010000266.1 GCA_934359535.1 uncultured Lachnospiraceae bacterium | reverse complement strand
GCTTTGATATATTCACCATTCATCCATTTCAGCTTTGTATAATCAAACACTGCCGGTGATTTACTCATATGATGATAATCAAACTTCTCTACTAACTCATCCAATGACATAATCTCCTGGTTATCGGAAGGACTCCATCCAAGAAGGGCAACAAAATTGACAACTGCTTCTGTTAAAAATCCCTGTTCGATCAGATCCTCAAAAGAAGAATGTCCACTTCGTTTGCTAAGCTTATTATGATTCTCATCCGTAATAAGCGGGCAATGTACATATGTTGGAACTTCCCAGCCAAACGCTTCATACAGACGATTGTATTTTGGAGAAGACGACAAATATTCATTTCCACGTACAACGTGTGTAATGCCCATCAGATGATCATCCACAACATTTGCAAAATTATAGGTCGGATATCCGTCTGACTTAATTAAAATCATGTCATCCAGCTCTGTGTTATCAACTGTGATATCTCCATAAATCTCATCATGGAAAGTTGTTGTTCCCTCTGTCGGATTGTTCTGACGGATCACATAAGGAACACCCGCTGCAAGTTTTGCTTCGACCTCTTCTTTTGACAAATGAAGGCAATGCTTATCATAAGTAGTAATTTCCTTGCCGGCGACCGTTCTTTTTAATCCATCCAGTCTCTCTTTATCGCAAAAGCAGTAGTATGCCTGTCCTTTATCAATCAACTTTTTTGCATATTCAAGATAAATTCCTGCTGCCTGTCTCTCACTCTGGACATACGGTCCACATCCACCATCCTTGTCTGGTCCTTCATCGTGAACGAGACCTGTTTCCGCTAATGTCCGGTATATAATATCAACCGCACCCTCGACATAACGTTCCTGATCGGTATCCTCAATTCTTAAAAGGAAATCTCCCCCTTCATGCTTTGCAAGAAGGTATGCATACAATGCCGTACGCAGATTGCCTACATGCATTCTTCCTGTTGGACTTGGTGCAAATCTTGTTCTAACTTTGCTCATTTTGCTATCTCCTCTTGTCAAGTGCAGCTTTCCTGTGCACATTTTTACAGTAATTTACCAGAAGAGGGAACGTTATCCCTCCTCTGGCTCGACTTAGATCATTATATAACAAATTATCTGTTTTATCAACACAGGATTCCCGGATGCTCTAGTCGTCCTGGTTCTTTGTTCCTTTTAGCTTCTGCTTTTTATCTCAATGATTACAAAGAGCCCAATCAGTCCAAAAATACCTCCAATACAGGCATAGCCCGGACTCGAAAGAAGCACACCAGCTGCAACAAAAATGACACAGAGAAGAAATAGAAACATAATAATTCTCATCTGCCAGACATGATTTTTTTTCTTCATAGTTCTCATCCTTTCTCCGGTCAGTATAACGCATTTATCTGGATTTTTCCAGTTCTTAAGCGAAACATTTCTGCCTTTTTTGACAGCTACCGGTCAAACGCAGGATTAAAGGCATAAAAGTTCTTCGAATCAAGCTGGTCTGTCACTCTCCTGAGACCTTCTCCAAATCGCTGGAAGTGTACGATCTCCCGTTCTCTTAAAAATTTAATTGGATCCCGGACATCTGGATCTTTCACAAGTCTTAAGATATTATCATAGGTTGTTCTTGCCTTTTGCTCTGCTGCCATGTCTTCAAATAAATCCGTGATTGGATCTCCTTTTGACTGGAATTCACATGCGTTAAATGGAACACCTCCAGCAGATTGTGGCCAGATTCCATTCGTGTGATCGACATAATACTGATCAAATCCAGCTTCCTTTAACTCTTCGGCCGTCAGATTTCTTGTCAGCTGATGCACAATTGCGGCTATCATCTCAAGATGTGCTAACTCCTCTGTCCCAATATCTGTCATAAGACCTGCTACGGTACGATCCGGCATTGTATATCTCTGTGACAGATAACGAAGAGAAGCACCCATCTCCCCATCTGGTCCACCGTACTGGCTCATAATAATCATAGCAATCTGAGGATTTGGATTTTTTATATTTACCGGATACTGCAATCTCTTTTCATAATTCCACATTACGCAATACCTCCTTCCCACGGCCATGGTGTCTGTATCCAGTTCCACTCCTGAAGTGGCTGATCCGGGATTACCCGGAGTGCTCCATATTGTGTTTCATAGGCATCTGTTGCTTCACGAAGCAGCTCTGCGCATTGATTTGCATAGGAAAGCGCTTTTTCATCATCTGGATGGGTATCCAGATATAAAATAATGTCATCATGACAAAAACCAAGCATCATGATCCATCGAAGAAGCTGTGCCTGATTCATTTTACGTTTTTTTAATGATGCCTCACTCATCTTCTACCTCCTGATCTTCCTATAAATCTTTTATCAAGCTCAGGAAAAATCGTTCCCGACATCAATGCTTTCTCTGGATCATACGTCTGGTTCATATACTGCCACGGAACATATGCCATCGTAAGTGCCATCTCATCCATACACCGCATCCCGGACTGTTTTGTATCATGTTCCATCTGGTAATTATTCATTTCCGGTTTCCTTTCCTTTTCACTACGCTATAGTTTATGCAAAAAAACAGGAAACGCAACTTTTGATTTATAACTCCCCGATACTGTCCACATCCTTTCTTCCGCAGACAATCGTCAGGTTTCCATTCCGGCAGCGGATCGCATCCAGAAATTCTTTTTCCTTTTGTTCATCGAAAAGCTTAATGTCGTAATACAATTCATAAAGGCTTCCCATATTGGACGTTTTTACACGTTTCAGATGGCTGGAGGATGTATATTGTTTAAAAAGATCATCAAAGATCCCGGAATAATCCAGATTCTCTGGAATTGTAATGCGAAGCTCTTTTAGCTCCCCCTTCTGCTCCCCGTAATGCAGTGCCTGAAGCAACAGCCACACAGCACATACGAGCACGGTGACCGCAGCGCCAAATACTGCATATCCAACACTGCATGTTAATCCGACGGCCATTGTAAAGAAAATATAAGCAATATCTCTTGAGCTTCCCTGTAACGAACGGAAACGGATCAGTCCAAAGG
>CAKRLN010000265.1 GCA_934359535.1 uncultured Lachnospiraceae bacterium | reverse complement strand
ATGACCAGCGACACGGCGCATCTCAGCACGATGACCAGCGACACGGCGCATCTCAGCACGATGACCAGCGACACGGCACACCTCCACAGGATGACCAGCGACACGGCACACCTTCACAGCGATATGGCACACGTGATTCGCATAACACCAACAGATCCCTTCCAACAACTCAGCACCCTCTCCCTCTCCATCCTCCCAACCAACATTCAACACCGACAAGGAACACAGGCTCTGCTTTACCCATCGCAGAACGCGCATACTCCATCTCACGCGAATCCCATTAAGAGTCCCCAACACATGCATTCCCCAGCCATAGAACACCAGGAAACGAATGGCACGCGATTCCAACAACCTCGAGTCCACAAACCCATCTGTCCATAGCCACTATTCTAATCATCAATACCCTCAACCAATGAAACATTCAACCACGGGATAGACAGGGACTGCAGCGGATTCCACGCCCTAGCACGTTTCTTCAATTCCATTATGCGCGTTCAACATCCTTCACTCCACAATTGTTAATCCTCAACACCAAACAGGACTAGCAACACTTCCACCAACCAACGCCTCTCGCTCCTCTTCTACACAATTATCGCAATGCCCCGATCCAACCCATTCCGATTCCGTTTCTTCTCCTTCCATCCAACTCTTTTCTGTCCACCAACACCACACTCTTACACCCTCTCTATAACAAACACTCTCCTCATAAACCATTCACATCTACAACCATTTCAACGCCAGTCGCTCGCATTTGCTCGCAATCGCGCATCACTCCCTCTCTTCACTTCCCGATACCCTTCCACACAACCGTCCGTCTTCATTCAGCAATCACACGCCTCCAATGCAGCAACCATCCTCCTTCAACCAGCAAGCACGCACCTTCATCCTCTAAACCACCTGCCATCCCATCACGCATTCATAACCATCCTCTCGAATCCATTCCGCAATCACCCTCACTCGAATGCACTCCACACGCACTCTATTCCACTCTCATCCATCCCAAACGCTCTACCATCTCATTCCCTCTCCATACAAACCTACATCCCAAATCGCGTTCTCTCATCACCATAGGCATGGAGACGAACTATCGCCAATTTCAATCTTCTCCCCATGCACTTCATTACCAATCTACAATCCGTCCCGCATACTCCTGCCCTCCATACCCTTCTCGAACCGCAACAATCCACTCTTCAATCCAGCCACTCCTCCATTCCATCACCCATCCTCTTCTCATCCACTCTACAAATCCACTCACACAAACACACCTACTCCCCAATTACCAACTCTACACCCCTTCTCTACATTCCATCCAATTCACATCACCTTCTCTTCATCCATTCAACCCTCCGCTTCACATACAACAACGCAGTCTCTCCATTCGCTCTTCACCTCCAGCCAGTCCCTCTCCTATACGCCATCCATCTATTCATCATCCAAACAATCCAATGCACCTACTAGCCATCCTTTTCAAATACCCTTATGAAGGCCTTCAACACTTTTCCCCCTATGCCAAACTCATTTTTCACCAACAACCCATTTTCGAACCACATGCTGGACACACTCCAACCATTCCATACACGGTCTCTTACCCCTCCTTCTTCTCTCCATTCACACAATCACTCAAATCCACACACCACTCCTCCACTCTTCTTCTCACATCCTCTGCTCTCCATCAACACACTTTCAACCGCCATAGGCTCACTCTCGTTTTCAACAAACAACCCAATTCTATGCTCATTCACATCCTCCATCCCCTCCACATCCATTCCACCCTTCACATGCAACACTTGCTCATTCCAGTCATCAACGAATTCCAACGCATAGCACAATGCAATGGCATCGTCTAAGTCCTCCAAGTCCATCCTCAATACCATCCCTTCCCAAAACCCTCCCATCACGATCACGGTCAGGAGGAGGCATTGGACACTCTCCCACTACCAATCGATACAGGAAGGAATACAGAATCGAATGGGCCAAAGTGTCCAAAACGCGTTTCCATGAATGTACATGTGCCATTTTGCGATTCTGGCCATTCTGAGCTTTTCACACCATCATCATGGGGAACAGCAAAGACGCCCGTACAATACATTCTGACCGCTATGCGACCCCTCCTCGTCGACATTCCATGAGGCAGGCTCTCCATCTCGTCTTCATAGCAGATGCACTCTCCACGTTGTCTTCACAGTGCATGTACACTCTAGAGAGCAGTTGACGAGCAGATGCACTCTCCATCTCGTCTTCATGGCACGCACGTCGTCTCCACACAACACACTCTCTCCACATAACAATACACGAAGCAGTCAGCACGGCATGACACACACTCATGAGATGGAAGAGAGTGACACGACAGGACACGCACTCATGAGATGGAAGAGAGCAACACTCAGGAGTCACTCATGGACACCAATCTCGCACGGAGGAGGAGGATACACCACCACGGATGGAGATAACATAGCCAACAGCGCTCTGGATTCACCCTCCACTCCATCCATACCAGTGAAATCGGCAATCACTCCCTCCTTCTCATAACAGTCGCACAGAACGCACAGGATCAACCCTTCCTTTAACGCGGAACAGCAGCAGAGACATACCCGTACCCCTTCCACAACACACCCTTCAAACAGCCCATAGAACACGCGGTACAGCAAGCAGGACAGTCCTGTATTCAACACGATATCGATGGCCACACAACAGAGAAGATCAACACCAGCACCCATTCTTGCCCTCGGAAATAGCCTACACAACTCCCTTCACATGAACATTCACAACCACCATCACACAATCGACCAGCACAGACGCAACCCTGCATTTGCAGCCAACCATCCTCAAAATACGCACAACCTCTTCTCACACATACACCATTCCACCACTTCAAAATCAGCAACATTGGACACAGTTTGAAAGAGACGAGTGAAAACGAGAGTCTCCCCCATCCCAAAATCGATTTCTTCATCCTCACACTTTTCTCTCGTTTCATCACCAAATCATTTCATATCCCACACTCATTCCATAGAG
>CAKRLN010000264.1 GCA_934359535.1 uncultured Lachnospiraceae bacterium | reverse complement strand
ATCAAGGATCACAGCTTTTGTGCCAGGCTTTCTTGCCAGCTCATCCTCAATATCCTGCTGCAGCACCTGCACATTTGCAAAAAACAGATTGCTGCTGAACCGGTAAATTAATACATTTTCTACAGCATGAATCTGTGCACTTTCTGTAAGATCCCGAAAATGTCTGTGACCAGGCTGGATTCCGAGAAAACATCTCGCAGGCTTTGAAGACCGAATGATCATTTCGGAAAAAGACAGAATGATTCCGATCAATACGCCGTTTATCGTTCCAAGAAGCAAAACCCCGACAAACGCGCCCCAGAAAATCAGACATTCCGTGCGGCTGACTTTCCAGAGCTTTTTCGCAAGATGAAATTCCGTTGCCCCAAGAAGAGCTGAGATTACGATTGCCGTAAGAACTGGGATCGGCAGATATCCGATAAAACCAGTTCCACAAAGCAAAAGCACGATCATCGAAAGTCCCGCCGTAATACTCATAAGCTGGGTTTTACCCTGATACTGCTCTCCCATCGCCGTTCTTGAAACCGATCCATTAATCGGACAGCAGCCGGTAAATGCCGCCAGAAAATTTCCCATCGAAAAAGCAAAAAGCTCTTGATCATCCTTAATCCGGTATCCGTTTTTCTGCGCAAAATTGTTCTCGGCAAGCAGTGTTTCCGCCATAATGACTACAGCTATCGACAAGCTGATTGTAATTACATCCTGAAACGAAACAAGCGTAAGATCCGGGAAACTCCATTTTGGAAGCCCGTTTTCCACCGCATCAAGTGTTTTGATTCCCCACTCTTCTGCCGGAAAAATTCTTGTAACAAGTGCCCCTGCCGCCATAAGCACGACTGCCATCGGAAATTTTGGAATCCACTTTTTGGCTGCAAGCAGTATGACAAGCGAAACCACACCAAGCAGAAGGGATGGCACATTGATGTCCTTTGCCATTTCTCCAATATGTTCTACAAGTTCAAAAAGTTCTCCTGTTCCCGCGGTACCTCCGAAAAGCTTTGGCACCTGCATCAAAATGATTGTGGTACAGATTCCGGTGATAAATCCACCCATAACCGGCGCCGATATGTAATTGACCAGCTTTCCCGCATGCATTACATAGAATGCCAGAAGCCAGACGGCAACAAAAAAGGTAATGACCGGAACAACCGCAAGTGCCTCCTTCGAGCCACTTTCGATATGCATTCCAAGCAGCGCAGAACCGACAAGTGCCGCCGGAGCCGCATCCACCCCAAAGATAAACTGCTGTGAAGTTGAAAACAGCGCAAACGCAAGAATCGGAAATACAGAACCATACAGTCCATATACTGCCGGAAGTCCTGCAATCTGCGCATATCCCATAGAAATCGGGATCGATACTGCCATAATGATAATTCCAGTGATCAGATCCTTGATCAGATTGTGTTTGTCATACTGCCGCATTGTCTGCGCCAGTGTAATCTTCGTAAGCTTCATATTCTGCCATTCCTTTCCCTGGATTTTTCCATATTTTAGCACCAGGAATACAAATGGTCAAATCAGAAAATCTCCCGTCTCAGGCATTGACACCAGCTATCTATGTATTTTATGATAAATTGAATTTTTAGAAAATAAGAGGAATTTTCCAAATGAAAAAAAACATCATTGCATATATGAAAAAAGAAACCGTGCTGTCGATTGCAGTTATCCTTGCCATAATTTCCATGTTCTTTGTCCATCCGGACCAGAAATATCTGTCCTACATTGACCTGCGTACACTGGCAATTCTATTCAGTCTTATGGCAATCGTTGCCGGTTTCAAAGAGCTTGGAATCTTAGAATGGCTTGCAGAAAAACTTCTTTCCATTGTAAAAACAATTCCCGGTATGGCTTTGATACTCGTCTTCCTCTGCTTTTTTAGCTCCATGCTTATTACCAATGATGTTGCACTCATTACCTTTGTTCCATTTACAATTACCCTAATGGGAAAAATGGATGTACACACTCGAAAATACTGGATGTACCGACTCATCGTCATGCAGACAATCGCTGCAAATCTCGGCAGCATGTTTACGCCGATCGGAAACCCGCAGAACTTATATTTATCTGGAAAAACCGGTCTTAGTTTTGGTGCATTTCTCTCACTGATGCTTCCTTATACCGCACTTTCCGGACTTTTGCTTCTCCTCTGGATTATGGCAGCTTCCCAAAAAAGCCATGCCCTAACGACTCCACCCCAAAAGATGCATACACGCCACCAACTTTCAGATATTTCCAAAAACAGCGGTGAACTGACCGTTTATCTCATCCTGCTTTTCATCTGCCTGCTTGCTGTTGGACATATCCTGCCTTATCCACTTGCATTTACCACAGTGCTTATCTATATGCTGGCGAAAAAAAGAAATCTTTTTTTAGAAATTGATTATTCTTTACTCGGAACCTTTATCGCACTGTTTATCTTTATCGGAAATCTTGGACGAATTCCAGCATTCTGTACATTTTTAAAACAACTGATCCATGGCAGGGAGGTCCTTACCGCCGTGCTTGCAAGCCAGGTTATGAGCAATGTTCCAGCGGCTATTCTGCTTTCCGGTTTTACCACTGATATCAAAGCACTGATTGTGGGAACAAATCTCGGTGGTCTTGGAACTCTGATTGCATCTATGGCAAGTCTGATCAGCTTTAAATATGTTGCTGCAGAAAAAAACGGAAAAAAGGGACATTATCTGGCTCTTTTTTCCGTTGCAAATCTTATTTTCCTTGCTGTTCTTTCCTGCCTCTACGCTGCTTCTTTTGCATTCTTTTAATCCACGCTCCCCACAAGGGGAGCGACATTCATAGCTTTTTCAACGAACGGGTTCGTTGTATTTCAATCCACGCTCCCACAAGGGGAGCGACGAACTATGCGTTAAACACTAGTTTAACGTAAATGGAATTTCAATCCACGCTCCCACAAGGGGAGCGACATAGCAGCCGGGTTTGACATAGATATACCAAAAAAATTTCAATCCACGCTCCCACAAGGGGAGCGACTTGTCTGCCGGCTTAATTCGTCCTGACA
>CAKRLN010000263.1 GCA_934359535.1 uncultured Lachnospiraceae bacterium | reverse complement strand
TGTATGCATACCTCCCTCTTAAGGCAGTGTAATCCTTGCGAGAATTCCCGTCAGGTGTGCAATCGTCACACCATAGTTTGTCATCGGGATATGCTGTGTTTTTGCGCGGTCAATTCTGGAAAGCACATATTTCCGGTTAAACATGCAGGCCCCGCACTGGATCACAAGATCATAGCCGCTTAGATCCTCCGGAAAATCCGTGCCGCTTGTAACATCCACAGTCAATGCCTCCCCTGCGCGTTTTCTTAACAGACGCGGGATCTTTACCCTTCCGATATCCTCCGAAAGCGGTGCATGGGTACAGCATTCCGCAATCAGAACCTTTGAATTTTCGGTCAGCGCATCGATGGCTTCTGCACTCTTTACATAATACGGCAGATCTCCCTTATACGCTGCAAACAGCACGGAAAATGATGTCAGCATGCTTTCCTTCGGCTTATGCTCATACACATAGCCAAACACCTGCGAATCGGTAATAATTAATTTTGGTGGCTTTGCAAGAAGTGGAAGCACCGTCGTAAGCTTATCCGTCGTCACACTCATGACAAGACATTTCTTATCTAAAAGCTCCCGGATCGTCTGCACCTGCGGAAGAATCAGTCTGCCCTTCGGTGCCTGGATGTCCTGTGGCATGACAAGAAGCACAAGATCATCCTCCGAAACCAGATTGCCGGTAATCGTTTCCGCATCATAGTCCTCCGGAAGCAGCCGGACGAGCGCATCTTTTACATCATTCATACCCAGCTTTTCTTTCGCGCTGACCGGAAGCACCTCTGCACAGGTCTCTTTTTTCAGCCATGCCACAAAACGATCTGCCGGGACAAGATCTGATTTATTCACGAGAAATAATACCGGTGTCTTTTTCTTCTGAAAGAACTGGAACCAGTCCGCCTCCTTTTTAAACTTCTGCGCAAAGCTCTCCTTTTCCTCCCCCGCCTGAAATTCTTCTGCCGAAAGCACAATCACCGCAATATCCGTTTTTCCTGCTGCAAGGCGCGTCTTTTCCACACGTACCGCACCAAGCTCACTTTCATCGTCAAACCCCGCCGTATCTACAAATACACAGGGACCAAGCGGTAAAAGCTCCATTGCCTTATAAACCGGATCCGTCGTCGTTCCCGATACATCAGAAACGATTGAAACCTCCTGTCCGGTAAACGCATTGATAAACGATGATTTTCCACTGTTTGTTTTGCCATAAACTCCAATGTGCAAACGGTTTGCCGATGGAGCCTGATTCAGTGCTGCCATATGTATCCCTCCTGTTCCTTAGAAACGGAAATCGCGTTTTCCTTCTGCAATGTCATGAATATGCTCATATGCCGTCTGTTTTACCTTTGGATTCGTGATCTTTTCAAGCTCCCTGTCAATCAGCTCCATGCCAAGCTTTCTCGTCTCCTCACCTGCATAATCCTCCAGATACTCCTTTAAGGTCATAAGTGCATTCGGATGGCAGCAATTTAATATCTGCATGCTCTTGCAAAGTGCCATAAAGCGGTCTCCGGTTCTTCCCTCTCTGTAGCATGCGGTGCAGAAGCTTGGAATATAACCAAGCTTAATCAGCCAGTTCACAACCTCATCTAACGTTCTCTGGTCGCTGACATCAAACTGCTCGGAGCTTTCTTCCTCCGGTTCTTCCTCTGCATAGCCCCCAACACTTGTTCTGGATGCACCTGAAATCTGGGAAACACCAAGTGGAAGCACCTTTTCACGTACCGCCTGGCTCTCCCTTGTCGAAATGATCATTCCGGTATATGGAACGGAAATGCGGATCAGCGCGCAGATCTTTGCAAACGTATCATCCGTAATGCCATTGTCAAATGCGCTCGGATCAATGTCATCTGCATGCTTGATACGCGGTACACTGATCGTATGTGGTCCGACCCCGTGTACAGCCTCTAAGTGCTCTGCATGCATGAGAAGTCCCGCAAACTCATAGCGGTACATTTCAAGGCCAAATAAAACACCAAGTCCGACGTCATCGATACCACCCTCCATCGCACGGTCCATCGCCTCGGTATGATAAGCATAATCATGCTTTGGTCCCGTTGGATGAAGCTTCTCATAGCTCTCCTTGTGGTAGGTCTCCTGGAACAGAATGTAGGTTCCGATTCCTGCCTCCTTTAATTTGCGGTAATTTTCAACGGTCGTTGCCGCAATGTTGACATTGACACGGCGGATCGCTCCATTTTTGTGCTTGATGCTGTAGATTGTGTTGATACACTCTAAAATATATTCAATCGGATTATTTACCGGATCCTCTCCTGCCTCAATTGCAAGACGCTTATGTCCCATATCCTGAAGTGCCGTAACCTCTTTTGCAACTTCCTCCTGTGTCAGCTTCTTTCTTGCAATGTGCTTATTTTTCAAATGATACGGACAGTATACGCAACCGTTTACACAATAGTTGGATAAATAAAGCGGTGCAAATAAAACGATACGGTTTCCATAAAAATCTTCCTTGATCTCCTTTGCAAGCTTGTATACCTCGTCCAGCTTATCCGGCATCTCACAGGCCAAGAGCACCGATGCCTCGCGGTGTGTCAGCCCCTTTCTCTTTCTTGCCTTCTCAATGATCGCATCAATTAACTCTACATTGTCCTTATTTGCATCTGCATAGGCAAGGGTATCTTTGATCTCCTCATCGGAAATAAACTCCTCCGCCTTTAAAGATTTTACATCATACATTTTTTCTTCCTCTTTTCTGAATTATTTTTCAAGAGCCTGCGAAACTCTTCTAAATTATTTTGCTATGATATAGATGTCTACTTATAATCACCGCGTGATACCGCAACCTCATAACCGATGCTCTTCATCCTGTTTTCCATGCAGTATCTGCATTCTGCTGCCTCATCACCGGTACAGATCTTGTTGTCATACAGCTTATATTTTTCGCGGACAGCAACCGGGGAAAGGTTCGGCATGACAACGTTTGCACCTGCCTGGATTCCTTTTTCGCGCCCAAGCGGATGAATCGTTCCAAGCGCTGTTGTCGCTGGAAGCAGCACATGCGGATGCAAAAGCCGGATAATCGAAAGC
>CAKRLN010000262.1 GCA_934359535.1 uncultured Lachnospiraceae bacterium | reverse complement strand
GTAGAGAATGATGCCTACTGCCCGGATATTTTGATGCAGGTATCGGCAATTACAGCAGCATTAAACAGCTTTAATAAGGTTCTTCTTGCAAACCATATCAAGACCTGTGTGGTAAAGGATCTGCATGAGGGAAAGGATGAGGTCGTAGATGAGCTTGTCACAACCTTGCAGAAGCTTATGAAATAAGTAACTATTTAGAACCATTTCGAATAGTTACATACAACAGAAGGGAGATCTGAAAATGGAAAAATACCAGGTGACAGGAATGAGCTGTGCCGCCTGCAGTGCGCATGTGGAAAAGGCAGTGCGTGCTGTTGACGGTGTTGATGAGGTTGCAGTCAGCCTGCTTACGAATTCCATGACGGTAGAGGGCGGTGCAGCACCGGAGTCTGTAATCCGGGCGGTAGAGAAAGCCGGGTATGGCGCTTCCCTTGAAAAGAAAGATGGTGCAGTAGAAGCGGGTACCCAGGGCGGGTATCAGTCCGCGGATACTTTAAAGGATACGGAGACTCCGAAAATTGCAAAAAGGCTGATCGCATCGGTCTGCTTCCTAATCCCACTTATGTATATTTCGATGGGGCATATGATGTGGAACTGGCCGGTGCCGGAGTTTTTAAATAATCATGTCGCAATTGCGCTGACCCAGCTGCTTTTTACAGTCGTAATCATGGTGATTAACCAGCATTTCTTTGTGAGCGGCTGGACGAGTGCAATTCACGGAGCACCGAATATGGATACGCTTGTTGCACTTGGTTCTGCGGCATCGTTTGGCTACAGCATCTATGCGATGTATGCGATGGGAGCGGCTTTACAGATTGGAGATATGGAGCTTGCCCACAGCTATATGCATGAATTCTATTTTGAATCGGCGGCAATGATCCTGACGCTCATCACGGTTGGAAAAATGTTAGAGTCCTACTCGAAGGGGCGGACAACCGATGCATTAAAAAGCCTGATGAATCTCGCACCGAAGCAGGCTGTTGTGCTGCGGGATGGTGCAGAGGTTTTGGTTCCGGTTGAACAGGTTGCGATCGGAGATGTCTTTGTGGTAAAGCCAGGCGAGAGTGTGCCAGTGGATGGTGTTATTATAGAAGGAAACAGTGCGCTTGATGAATCTGCGCTGACTGGGGAAAGTATTCCGGTCGATAAAAAAGAGGGAGATACCGTTTCGGCAGCAACGATCAACCGTGCCGGATATTTGCAATGCCGTGCGACGAGAGTTGGTGTAGATACAACCTTATCGCAGATTATCCAGATGGTCAGCGATGCAGCAGCGACAAAGGCGCCGATTGCCAAGGTCGCAGACAAGGTATCTGGAGTATTTGTTCCGGTTGTGATCGGGATTGCGGCCGTTACGATCCTGGTATGGCTTTTTGCAGGACAGACCGTTGGCTTTGCGCTTGCAAGAGGCATTTCAGTGCTTGTTATCAGCTGTCCTTGTGCGCTTGGACTCGCGACACCGGTTGCAATTATGGTCGGAAACGGAATCGGAGCAAGAAATGGTATTTTATTTAAAAATGCAGTAGCACTTGAAAATACCGGAAAAGCAGATATTGTTGTGATGGATAAGACCGGAACCTTAACAACCGGAAAACCAGTTGTTACCGATGTGCTTGCAGTGGAAACGGATGATGATACACTTCTTTCTATTGCATGTTCTCTGGAAGCAAAAAGTGAGCATCCACTTGCCCATGCAGTTGTAAGCTATGGAAAAAAGATGCAGGCCAAAACGGTTTTGGTGGAAGATTTTGCAGTACATCCGGGCAATGGATTAAGCGGAAGAGTTGATGGAAGAGAAGCTTTCGGAGGCAATCTTTCCTTTATCGAGACAAAGCTTTCAGTTCCAGAGAGTGTCCGTGCACAGGCGGATGTGCTTGCAGGGCAGGGAAAGACACCGGTCTACTTTGCACAGGATGGAAGACTGCTTGGAATTATCGGAATTGCAGATGTGTTAAAAGCAGATGCGAAAGAAGCAGTTGAACGGCTGCATCATATGGGAAAACGTGTTATAATGCTGACAGGAGACAATACACGGACGGCACAGGCAATTGCAGGTGAAGCCGGAGTGGATCAGGTGATTGCCAATGTACTTCCACAGGATAAGGAGGCAAACATCAGGAGGCTTCAGGACCAGGGAAGAGTCATTATGGTTGGGGATGGAATCAACGATGCACCGGCTCTGACACGCGCGGATATCGGAATTGCGATTGGTGCAGGAACCGATGTTGCAATTGATGCGGCGGATGTCGTGCTGATGAAAAGTAATATTTCGGATGTGCCGGCAGCAATCCATTTAAGCCATAAGGTATTAAAAAATATCCATGAGAATCTCTTCTGGGCATTTTTCTATAATGTAATAGGGATTCCGCTTGCAGCAGGGGTATGGATTCCACTGCTTGGCTGGAAGTTAAATCCGATGTTTGGCGCAGCCGCAATGAGCTTATCGAGCTTCTGTGTCGTAACGAATGCGCTCAGGCTGAACCTGATGAAGCTTGAACGAAAGACAAATATAACCGATGGCACAGCAGAAAGTATAGAGGAGCCGGAGAACACAGAAACAGCTCATAATTGTTGGAATAAGACTACAAAAGTAGTTAAAGATAAGGAGGATAATAAAATGAAACAGACACTTGTAATTGAAGGAATGATGTGTGGACATTGCCAGGCACATGTGGCAAAGGCATTGAATGACATGGAGGGGGTAACCGCAGAGGTCAGCTTCGAGAAGGGAACCGCAGAGGTTGAGACAGACCGTAAGATCAGCGAGGCAGAATATGCAAAGGTGATTGAAGAAGCAGGATACAAATTAAAGGAAGTAAAATAAACGCTGCTTGTCACATGGTTAGGTGTGAACGGGAACAAATAAACAAAGTTTGAGGGAAGAACTATGGGGAAAACACAAAAGAGAATCCGAAAAACAGCATGGAAAGTAACCGGAGGAATGATAGCAGCAGTGGCAGGAGTATTTGTACTCCTGCTTAGGTCAGTTTACAAGGAACTACACGCAGACCGTGAAACGGGCTGCTGACAACAAACGGCGCTATGC
>CAKRLN010000261.1 GCA_934359535.1 uncultured Lachnospiraceae bacterium | reverse complement strand
TGCACGTGGCAATATAGCGAAAGCGTGCCTGCGGTTATTTGTGCTTGCAGTACATGTAATCGTAAATTTGGACGAGTTTCGCAATTATCTAAGAATAGCATATAAAAGAAGGAGAGAAGATGAGCCAGGAAACAGAACAGGTACACAAGCGGCGTGTACGCTACAAGGGAAAATATCCGAAGAAATTTGAGGAAAAATATAAGGAGCTGCAGCCGGAGAAGTACAAGGATACGATTGCACACGTGATTGAGAAGGGGAATACACCAGCAGGAATGCATATCTCGATTATGGTGGATGAAATTTTAGATTTTCTTCAGATCCAGCCGGGGCAGACAGGCTTTGATGCGACACTTGGATATGGCGGGCATACAAAGGCGATGTTAGAAAAGCTTGATGGCAAAGGGCATCTGTATGCGACGGATGTTGATCCGGAGGAATCGGAAAAGACAAAGAAGCGCCTTTTTGAACTTGGCTTTGGGGAAGAGATCTTAACGGTAAAGCTCCAGAACTTCTGTACGATCGATGAGATCGCAAAGGAAGCAGGTGGCTTTGATTTTATCCTTGCTGACCTTGGTGTATCCTCGATGCAGATTGACAATCCAAAGCGTGGCTTTTCCTTTAAGGTGGATGGACCGCTTGATCTGAGATTAAACCAGACAAAGGGAGTCAGTGCAGCAGAGCGCCTTGATACGATCACGAAAGAGGAGCTTGCCGGAATGCTTTATGAGAATTCGGATGAGCCGTATTGTGAGGAGCTTGCTAAGGCAATCACAGATGAGATCCGGCGGGGAAACCGGATTGATACGACAACGAAGCTGCGGGAGGTAATCGGGAAGACACTTTCCTTTCTGCCGGAGAAGGAGAGAAAGGAAACAGTAAAGAAGACCTGCCAGCGTACGTTTCAGGCATTACGCATCGATGTGAACCAGGAATTTGAGGTACTTTATGAGTTTATGGAGAAGCTTCCGGGCGCATTAAAGCCGGGTGGGAGAGCAGCAATTTTAACATTCCACTCTGGCGAGGATAAGCTTGTGAAGCGTGCATTAAAGGAGGGCTTTAAGGCTGGAATTTATTCCGATTATGCGAAGGATGTGGTTCGGCCGTCAAAGGAAGAGTGTATGAGAAATCCAAGGGCGCATTCCACAAAAATGCGCTGGGCTGTAAAAGCATAGAGAGATTGTTCGATTAAAAGGAAGGAAAATATCGTGAGAATAGAAAAATTTGTAAAGATTATGACAGGTCATTTTGATAATAGAGAACAATTTACAGAAATGAAGGAAGCCGGGAAAATATTTCCATATGCAAAACATGTGAACACAGTCTGCAATGATAAAATAAAAAATATTCCTGAAGGCTTCAACGGAATATTTATTGTGGAAGAGAGCTATTATGAGACAGACGGAAGACGTCATGCATCACCGCATTTATTTCTTATTACAGATCATGATGATGGAATTATGCTTTCTTCTTATGAAATTCCGGAAGGGGAAGACAAGCATACGTTTTCTTATAATTCCATGAAGAATGTAGAATATAATGAATTAAAAAGATCAGAGAAGTTTACACCGGCACTGTATCAGGAGAAGGATGGAATCTGGGAAGGCGGCAGTGTGAGTCAGTTTACTCCGGTTATGGTATTTCGACTGTGGGAAAAATTTTCAGATGCATGTCTGGAGGTATCAGAAAGCATGGAAGTGAATGGAAAGAGAACCTTTGGATATGATGATCCGATTATTTACAAAAGGGTATAAGGGGAATATGAATCGTGTTACTGTTTACAGCATAGCTGTAAACAGTAACTGAATCGTTCTTTTTCAGAGACCGTAACGGATTTGTCAGTTGAAAAAGAAACAAGAGGATGCTATACTAAAATCGCGTGTTACGAAAAGGCTTCAAACAGCCTGAGGAAAGACAGGCAGGAGAAATACAAATTGGTACAGTAACACAAAAATAAACCAAATAAATACCTAAAAATGGCTTAAAATAAGGAGAAAATGACAAGATGGAGAGTTATAAATCAGAATTTATAGAATTTATGGTGGAAAGCGATGTGTTAAAGTTTGGTGATTTTACATTGAAGAGTGGACGGAAATCACCATTTTTTATGAATGCAGGTGCGTATGTGACGGGAGCACAGTTAAAACGCCTTGGAGAGTACTATGCTAAGGCCATTCACAGCAATTTCGGTGATGATTTTGATGTGTTATTCGGACCTGCATACAAGGGAATTCCGCTTGCAGTCGTAACTGCGATCGCTTACAGTGAGTTATACGGAAAAGAAGTTCGTTACTGCTCCGACCGCAAGGAAGTAAAGGATCATGGAGCAGATAAGGGAGGGTTCCTTGGAAGCAGCTTAAAGGATGGAGACCGGGTGATCATGATCGAGGATGTGACAACCTCAGGTAAATCCATGGAAGAGACCGTTCCAAAGGTAAAAGGCTCCGCAGATGTTACAATCAAGGGACTTATGGTAAGCTTAAACCGCATGGAAGTCGGACTCGGCGGCAAGGTAAGCGCGCTCGATGAGATTAAGGATAAGTTTGGCTTTGAAGGAAGGGCAATTGTAACCATGGATGAGGTTGTGGAGCATTTATATAACCGCAAGTGCCAGGGAAAGGTTGTCATTGATGACAAATTAAAGGCTGAAATCGATCATTATTACGAGCAGTATGGCTGCAAGTAAAAAAACGCGGCACAGAATTGCTCTGCTTTTGTTTGGCGCGTATCTTGTTCTACTCTTCTACTTCCTGTTCTTCTCGGAAGCAATGGGAAGAAGTGGGACAGATGCAGAGTATCATTATAATCTGACTCCATTTCGGGAGATCAAACGCTTTATACGGTATCGGGATGTCCTTGGGGCAGAGGCAGTATTTTTGAATATTTTTGGAAATGTATTCGCCTTTATGCCTTATGGTTTTTTTGTCCCGATACTTGTGAAAAAATACAAAAACCTTGTAGAAGTAACGCTTTACAGCTTTGAATTCAGCCTTCTTGTGGAGACGCTTCAGCTCATTTTTAAGCTCGGAAGCTTTGATGTGGATGATCTGATGC
>CAKRLN010000260.1 GCA_934359535.1 uncultured Lachnospiraceae bacterium | reverse complement strand
TGTATATGCCGATCCAGAAATCGACCTACGCAGCAGCAGCAGTTATTACATTCATGAATGCATGGAATGCATACTTATGGCCAAAGGTAGTTATGAGTGACAACCGTGCACAGACGATGCCAATGTTAATTGCAAACCTTGCAGCAGGCTATTCCATTGACTACGGTGTATTGATGATGGGCGTATTATTCTGCTCAATTCCTACAATGGTTGTATTCTTCGTATTACAGAAACAGTTCGCAGAAGGTATTACTGGTGCAGTAAAATAAAGCATGCACAAAGAGCAAAAGAAAGCGTAAAAAGAACAGGGGGCAGATAACAATTGTTATTTGCCCCTTTTTTAGAAAAGAAATGAGGGTGTATTGATGGGTAAAGTAGAACAATTTGATGAAACAATTCTGAAAAATCCACAAATTTTTGAACAGAACCGCCTGGAAGCACATTCGGACCATATCTGTTATGGGGCAGAGCATGAGCTTTTGATTGGAAAAAGCAGCCTGCGCTATTCCCTGGACGGACTCTGGAAATTCAGCTATGCAAAGAACAGTTCCCTTTCTGTAAAGGGCTTTGAAAAAGCAGATTTTGACTGCAAATCGTGGGATGAGATTCATGTTCCTGCGCATATCCAGATGGAAGGCTATGATGTACCGCAATATGCGAATGTGCAGTATCCGTGGGATGGAAAGGAGGAACTTATTCCGGGACAGATTCCGGAGCAGTTTAATCCAGTCGCAAGCTATGTGAAATATTTCACATTGCCGGAGCATATGAAGGGACATAACGTGTGTATCTCCTTTGAAGGTGTGGAGAGCGGCTTTGCAGTCTGGTTAAACGGAAGCTATGTTGGCTATAGTGAGGATACGTTTGATGCATCAGATTTCGATCTGACTCCGTATCTCTTAGATGGAGAGAATAAGCTTAGTGTCCGGGTATGGAAATGGACCTCAAGCAGCTGGTGTGAGGATCAGGACTTCTTCCGTTTTTCCGGAATTTTCCGAAGCGTCTATCTGTATAGCATTCCGGATGCACACGTACAGGATCTGTCGGTTGTACCGGTTGTAAACGAAGCATTGGATGGTGCAGAGGTTACGGTTTCCATGAAGACGGAAGGAACCGGAACCGTTTGTATCCAGTTATATGATGGGGATACAGAGATTTATTCCGGAAGCACAGCATGCGGGGAAGGAGCAGGATTAAGCTTTTCTGTTGATGCACCAAAGCTCTGGAGTGCGGAGGTGCCGTATCTGTATGATTTAAGACTGGATGTTAAGGATGCATCAGGGAAAACCTGTGAGATTATCCATCAGAATGTCGGGTTCCGCCGGTTTGAAATGGTGGATGGCATTATGAAATTAAATGGGGAGCGTATTGTGTTCAAAGGCGTCAACCGCCACGAATTCAGCGCGGTTACCGGACGCGTGCCGAATAAGGAGGAGCTGATCAAAGATATTGTGACGATGAAGCGCAACAATATCAATGCGATCCGCACCTGTCATTATCCGGATGATTCTTTCATTTATGAGCTCTGTGACCGTTATGGATTGTATATGATCGCAGAGAATAATCTCGAGTCCCATGGCTCCTGGGATGCTTATCTTAGAGGAACCGCAGACGAGAGCTATATTGTTCCAAATGGAAAGCCGGAGTGGAAGGCAATGATGTTTGACCGGATCAATTCCTGCTATCAGAGGGATAAGAATCATCCTGCCATTTTGATCTGGTCATGCGGCAATGAATCCTATGGCGGAGAAACACTCTATGAGATGTCCGAGATTTTCCGGAAATTAGATCCACACAGACTCGTCCATTACGAAGGCGTTTTCCAGGATCGCAGATACAATGACACCAGCGATATGGAAAGCCAGATGTATCCATCGGTGGAGGCGATTAAGACCTTCCTAAAGGAGCATACGGATAAGCCATTTATCTGCTGCGAGTACACCCATGCAATGGGCAACTCCTGCGGGGCAATGCATAAATATACGGATCTGACAGATAGCGAGCCGAGATATCAGGGTGGATTTATCTGGGATTATATCGACCAGTCCATTTATAAAAAGGATCGTTACGGAAAGGAATTTTTAGCCTACGGCGGAGATTTTAATGATCGTCCATGTGATTATAATTTCAGTGGAAACGGCATTGCCTATGGTGGAGACCGTGGGGAATCACCGAAGATGCAGGAGGTAAAATTCAATTACCAGAACATTTCGGTAAGCTTTGACGATCAGAAGTTTGTCGTTGTGAATAAGAATTTGTTTGTAAATACGGATATTTACCAGGCATATGTGAGTGCGCAGAAGGATGGCGGGGAGTTTGTAAAGGTACCGGTTCAGACCTCGGTAGAACCGCTCTGTGAAGAAACCTATGAATTACCGGCAGAAATCATAAATGCGGTCGAGAATGTGAAGGATCAGGCAAAAAGATCCGGGGAAGAAGAACCGGAATTTGCGGTAACGGTATCCTTTGTGTTAAAGGCAGATACGCTCTGGGCAGGGGCAGGTCATGAGGTTGCATTTGGTCAGACTGTTTATAAGAAAGCCGTTCTTCCATATAAGAGCCATGCACCACTTACCGTGATCCATGGACATCATAACCTTGGGGTAAAAGGCGAGCATTTCCACGCATTGTTCTCAACCTTGAATCCTGGACTCACCTCCTATGTCTACGGTGGTGTTGAGATGATTCGGGCGATTCCGATGCCAAACTTCTGGAGAGCACCGATTGACAATGACGGCGGGAATTTGATGCAGGCACGCTATGCCCAGTGGAAGATTGCAAGTATGTATGCAACTGCAAAAAACTGGATGAAGCAGGAAGATACGGCACCGCAGGTGGAGGAGCTTTCCGATTCTGTGAAGGTAACGTACAAATATTACCTTCCGACAACACCGCTTAGTGAGTGCTTTGTCACGTATCATGTATTCGGAGACGGAACAATCGAGACGACGTTAAGCTATGATCCGGTTCCGGGACTTTCCGATATGCCGGAGTTTGGCATGATGTTCAAGCTGGATGCCGATTATGACCATGTAAAATGGTACGGGCTTGGAG
>CAKRLN010000259.1 GCA_934359535.1 uncultured Lachnospiraceae bacterium | reverse complement strand
AACCTCTGTTTACCTGAACCTGTCCGTTGTCATCTACCCAAGGTACACGGAACATGATCTGACGGTCTGGCTCTGTAATTCTCTCAAGAATTGCATTTTTTTTGTATAATTCCTCGTTTGCATCAATTACAGGTCTTAAAGATTCTAATACCTCTTCAACAGCCTGTAAAAATTCAGGTTCTGAAGCATTTTTTTCTTTTACTTTTGCAAGTACTTCATCTACGTAGCTCATTTTGTTCGATCTCCTTTATATAGTTTATATATCATCGAACTTATTTTAATACGAAATTCCAAAATACACAATATTTTTTTCTTTATTTCTTCAACTTTGTACCGCTTTAATTCCTTGAAGTTATACTACTTATTCTCTTCCTTGATCTTCTTCCAATCCATATACTCGGATTCTTCATCCGTATCGTAATAGATAAACTGGAAATAATCAACCATCTTGGCAAGTGCATAGATCAAAACAGTTGTTTCCTGCTCGCTCATCTCACCCTTGATATTCTCAATCATCTGTCTGTGGAATGATTCATGATGATAATAAGCACTCTTCCCGCGGTCGGTCAGACTTACACGTACCACGCGCTTATCCTCACTGCTGCGCTTCCTGGTCACATATCCCTTCTTCGTCAGAGCATCCATTGCCTTCGTCAATGTTCCCATCGTAACGGACATGAGCTTTGCAACCTCCGACATCTTCTTCGGTTCATCGACTCCAATCGCTTCAATAATATGCATATCATTCGTTGTGATATCTTTAAATTCCTCTGTGATGAGTGCCTTGCCCTCGATCTCTAAAAGATCCTTGAAAAGCCGTACAAGCAGATCATTCAGTGTTTCATCTAATGTCATACAGGTTCCTCTTTCTACCGGATACGCCCTTCCGGTGGATATTACCAGCGGATCACACAAGCTCCCCATGTCAGCCCAGCTCCAAATCCTGCCAGCACGATTTTATCGCCTGCACTTATCATACCATCTTTAACAACTTTATCAAGCAGAATCGGGACACTCGCTGCGGAAATATTTCCACACTGCTCCAAATTGGTTGGAAACTTCTCCATCGGCTGTCTGAGTCTCTTTGCGACCGACTCGATAATTCTTAAATTTGCCTGATGAAGCACAAAAAGACGAATATCATCGGCACTGCAGCCTGCCATCTCAAGTGCCTCATTCACGGCTCTTGGAACGGTTTTTACAGCAAAACGGTATACCGCCTGGCCATCCATCTGAACATAACCCGGTCGTTCATTTCCATCTGCTTTGATATAAGGGTTCGCTGCCGGACGGTTTTTGCAGCAAAGTGACATGCCTCCCGCACCATCTGCCCCCTGCACCATGGATAATAATGTGTCTTCTCCTTCATCCGTTACAATGGCTGCCCCCGCACCATCTCCAAAAAGTACACAAGTTCCACGATCATTCCAGTCCATCATCTTAGAAAGTGTCTCCGCACCAATGACGAGTGCCTTATGAAATCTTCCTGTTTTCAAATAGGCATCCGCAGTCGCAAGCCCGAATAAAAAACCAGAGCATGCTGCACCAATATCAAAAGCCACTGCATTTTTTGCCCCAAGCGCACTTTGCACCTCACAGGCAAGTGTCGGAATAATCCGGTCAGAGGACAAGGTTGCACAGATGATCAGGTCAAGCTCCCCAGCTTCCATTCCTGCTGCCTGGAGCGCTTTTTTTGCTGCTTCGACACTCATCCCGGTCGTTGTCTCTGTCGTTACCAGATGTCTTGAACGGATACCGGTTCTCGACTGGATCCATTCATCCGACGTATCCATGATCTTAGAAAGATCATCATTATATACTACTTTTTCCGGAAGCGCACTTCCCGTACCTACAATTCTCATACTGGCTCCTTTTTCCTAGAACTTACGGAAACGGTCATAGCGCTCTTTTGCAAGCTGCTCTCCGGTTTTTCCATCCTGCTTTTTCAAAAATTCCTTCAGGTGTCCCTTCATATAATTTGCAATAGAAGAAAGTGCACTGTCATCTGCCCCGCCATATTCTGGAATGATATCCTCGATGATGCCAAGTGCCTTTAAATCCTGTGCGGTAATACGCATTACCCCTGCGGCCTCCTTCGCACGCTTGCCATCCTTCCAGAGAATCGATGCAAACCCTTCTGGAGAAAGCACACAGTACGTCGCATTTTCCATCATCCATACTTCATTTCCGACGGAAAGCGCAAGTGCACCTCCGCTTCCTCCTTCTCCGATCATCATGCAGAGTACTGGAATCTTTAAGCCGGACATCTCAAACAGGTTCCTTGCAATTGCTTCTCCCTGTCCGTTTTCCTCTGCCTCCATTCCCGGATATGCACCAGACGTATTGACAAAGGTAATAACCGGACGGTTAAATTTCTCTGCCTGCTTCATAAGACGCAGTGCCTTCCTATAGCCTTCCGGAGACGGCATACCGTAATTATGTACCATGCAGTCCTTTAAATCTTTTCCTTTATTAACACCAATCACGGTTACCGGCTGTCCATCTAACCATGCGATTCCACCGGTAATTGCCGGATCATCACGGAAATAGCGGTCGCCATGCATTTCCATATAATCATCAAAGATCTGATGAATATAATCATCTGCTCCAAGACGGCTGACCTGTCTTGCTGCCGTTACCTTCTCCCATGCAGACAGTGGCTTGGATTTTACCTGACGCTCCTTCATAAGCTCGGTCGGCTCATAACGGTCATCCTGATGCAGCGGATCAAAATTTGCATAACCACAAAGACTATGATGTGCCTTTAAGATCTTATACAGCGTCATCTTTAAATCCTTACGCTCTACAATCTGATCCACAAACCCATGCTCTAACTGGAATTCTGCTCTCTGGAAGCCATCTGGAAGCTTCTGTCCGATTGTCTGTTCGATAACACGCGGTCCCGCAAATCCGATTAGTGCCCCCGGCTCTGCAAGAATTATGTCCCCAAGCATTGCAAAGCTGGCTGTTACACCACCGGTTGTCGGGTCTGTCAAAACTGGTACATAGAGAAGTCCTGCATCCGAATGCTTTTTTAAAGCAGCAGAGGTCTTTGCCATCTGCATTAAG
>CAKRLN010000258.1 GCA_934359535.1 uncultured Lachnospiraceae bacterium | reverse complement strand
TCCTTGCCTTCATATGGATGAACGCCGCCTTTAAATGTTTTTAAACCCATTTTTAGTGCCCCACTTTCTTGATTTTATTTGTCAGCCTACGATATCGCACGTAGGTAACCTTATTTCGATTATATCACATTCCGGTCATAAAATCGTCAAATTTTTTGTTCTTTTTTTAGTACTTTCGTCTCGACATCCTGCTTTTTTATGTTATAATTTTAACAAACAAATACTTTATAACTCCGTTGTTTTTGTATAGAATGGAAAGGACCAAGTATTTCATGCAGATTATACACAATGAACTCCCGCTTACCGATAAATCCCAAATCATTCTGGATACTTTTACAGAAAAAAGCATCTTTTTTGATATTGAGACAACCGGCTTTTCCCCAAGCCGCTCCGTGCTTTACCTGATCGGCTGTGCCATCCGGACAGATACCACGATTGAAATCTGGCAGTTTTTTTCGGAAGCCAAAAAGGAACAGCCTCTTATTCTGATAGAATTTTTAAAGCTGCTTGACCACTATCATACAATTATCAGCTTTCACGGTCTTGGCTTTGATCTTCCGTACCTGAAAGCAAAATGTGCAGAATTCCATTTAGAAGAACATTTTAATGATTTTACTTACCTTGATCTCTATAAATCCGTATCCCATTTAAAATTTCTGCTCCAGTTACCGGATTATAAACAAAAAACAATAGAGGACTTTTTAGGAGTGCAGCGAAAAGACCGCTATACCGGAGGAGATCTGATCAAACTCTATCATCAATATGAAAAGAATCCAACAGAAAATATCAAAGAACTGCTTCTGCTCCATAACTATGAGGATGTCCTTGGAATGCGTACGCTTCTTTTCCTTCTCTCCTATGAAAAACTGTTCCTTGGCTTCTATCGCATCGCAGATGCCTGTGCAGATGACTGGAAAACCTGCACAAATCCTATGCTTTCTATTACTCTGGAATGTACTTATGGATTCCCGGTTTCCCTCCAGCTTTTTGTAGATGGAATTACGTTATCACTTGACAGGCATACTGCCCGGCTCAGCGTGCCATTGTTTTGTGGAGAGCTTCGCTTCTTCTATGGAAATTACCACGACTATTACTATCTACCAGAAGAGGACATGGCAATCCACAAAAGCGTTGCCTCCTTTGTCGATAAGGAATTCCGGCAGAAAGCAAAGGCTTCGAATTGTTACACAAGAAAATCCGGATGTTTTGCTCCACAGTTTACTTCACTCTTTACTCCTGAATTTAAAATAAACTATCATGATAAAACATCATTTTTTGAATTCCAGGCTGACTTTTTATCTTCCAGTTCAAAACTCCAGGCATATACCGAACAGCTGCTCACCCACCTTTTCAATTTCAGAAGCAGCCGTCCATAACAAATTGTACGCAGATAATGCAGATACAAAAATGGCAGCCGTTATCAGAAAACTCCGATAACGGCTGCCATTTCCGCCTGCTGGCTTTATGCCCTCTGGAAAAAGAAGGAGCTCAAACGCTCAAAGCCAAGCTCTTTATAGTTCATGATCTGCTCGGTGCTTCCAATAAATAGAACACCATCTTTTTTCAGGGAATCATAAAACTTCTTGTAAATTTCACTTTTTGCATCATCCGTAAAATAAATAACAACGTTGCGGCATACGATCAGGTCACAATCCTTTGGATATGGGTCCTTTAACAGATTATGTTCCTTAAACTGAACACATTTCTTGATCTCATCCGCGATCTGATAGGAATTACCTACTTTCGTAAAGTACTTCCGTTTGAAATCATCTGGCACCGATGCAATACTTTTCTCATTATAAAGCCCAACCTGCGCCTGCTGGAGTACCTGCTTATCAATATCCGTTGCAATAATGCGGATATTTGTAAGCGGTACATGGCGGGATAATGCCATAACAAGAGAATATGGTTCATCTCCTGTTGAACATGCTGCACTCCAGATCTTTAATGTTCTTGTGCCTTTCCCAAGAAGAAGCGGGAATACATCCTTATCAAGTAATTTCCACTGATCCGGATTCCGGTAAAATTCTGAAACATTAATCGTAAGGAAATTAACAAACTGTTCAAACTTCTCTTTATCACTCTTGATCAGCTCCACGTACTTATCATAATTGTCGATCTTATTCTTTGTAATCAGTGTATCGATCCTGCGCTTCATCTGCTTTTCTTTGTAGCAGTTCAGATCAATCTTTGTCAGTTTGAATACATCACCCTTAAACTTTTCATAATTGGTTAACATAAAAACCCCCCTGCCCTGTAGTATTTCAATAAACGAAAAAGAGCTGCCAGCAACAGGCAGCTCTTTCACATTTCTTATTCTTCTGTCTCGGATGCTACCTGCTCAATATCAACATCTGCTGTATCCGCATCTGTTTCTTCTGGTGCAAACATAGCTTTTACACTGAGGCTGATCTTCTTTTCTTCTTCATTGAAATCAACGATCTTAGCTTCAATTTCCTGTCCAACGGTAAGAACATCTGATGGTTTCTCAACATGCTCTTTGGAGATCTGGGAAACATGAAGTAATGCATCTACTCCTGGAGCAAGCTCTACGAAAGCACCGAAATCTGTCATACGCGCAACTTTTCCTTTTACAACATTGCCAACTGCAAATTTCTCTGTAGCACCATTCCATGGATTCTCTTCTGGGAATTTCATGCTGAGTGCAATCTTAGATCCGTTGATATCCTTGATAAATACACGAACATTCTGTCCAACTGTAAATACCTTCTTTGGATTCTCAACTCTGCCCCATGACATCTCTGAGATATGAAGCAGTCCGTCTACACCGCCAAGATCAATGAAAGCACCGAAATCTGTTACATTCTTAACTGTTCCTTCGATTACGTCACCAATCTTGATCTTCTCTAATAATTCTTTCTGAAGCTCTGCTTTCTTAGCAACCAATAACATTTTTCTGTTACCGATAATTCTTCTGTGTTTTGGATTGAACTCTGTGATAACGAATTCGATCTCCTGATCCTTAAATTTAGATAAATCCTTCTCATAAGTATCGGATACAAGGCTTGCAGGGATGAATACTCTTGTCTCATCTACATTGACACATACACCACCATCT
>CAKRLN010000257.1 GCA_934359535.1 uncultured Lachnospiraceae bacterium | reverse complement strand
AAGGCGGCACCGCAGGAGGACGCTTCAGAGCCGGGGCAGGAAACTGCCCCGGCCACGGCGGAAAAGCCGAGCATGACCGATTTCAAGCCTTACGTTGGCCGTAAGCGCAGATCCGGCACCGGCTGCGTCACCGAGATCAATGACCACCTCTTCGAAGGCCGCTATTCCCCCAAATGGCCCGACGGTAAAAAACACGCCCGCAATGTCTACGCCCGTACCCGCGAGGAGTGCGAGGAGAAGTTGAAGGTGTTGATCGCGGAGATGAAAGCAGAGCTGGCAGAACTGAAACGGCAGAAGGCGGAGGGGGACGGTTTCTCAGCCAGAGCCAGAAAAGGGTATGAAGAAAGACCAGAAGAAAGCGAAAAAGGTGAAAGAAAGTAAATAAAAGGAACCACCGACAAAGGTGCTAAGTGATCGGCACCCTTGTCGGTGATTTTATTATTGCGGGAATAAGTAATGGCATAAAGCAAAACGAAAGAAAAATCAGATGTTATGTAGAGCCTGTCTATGAACTTGCTTTTGATAAAAAGGTATCCAAAGAATTCGGTGTTATCATATATCCGCATAGTAGTTGAAGTATGTTTCCTTGCCCAAAGGTTACAATCGTTTTGGGCTTGCTCCTGCCAGGAAGTATTGCTGGAAGAGATTCAACTATAGAGTTGAGAAATTTTACAAAAAATGCGCGAACATACTTACCGCGAATACATTTTTGGATTCCACCATGGCTAATTATTTTTTCGGAGAAAGGAGATATATCCATAGGAATGTGTTGTACTCCGCAAGAAGAGTGAATAACCGATTCTATGGCACCATCAACACGGTATTCATCTTTTAATTCAAACAGGCCTTGACTAATTCGGAAGAAATTCCCGCTGTTCAGATTGTTGAGATTGCATGATGCTTTATTCATTCGCCAACATAAAATCCAACTCATTATAGGAAGAAACACCTGGGCATGTGCAGCCTGTGCCGTTTGATATAGGTTAGATAAAACCTTGATTTCCTCGTCGCTTAAATCATTAAGTCCGCAGAAAACTTTTAATGTAGTAAATAAGAGTTGTTCGTTAAACAAAGAATTTTCGATTGAGTAGTCGTCTGTTATATATACATTTTGCGAAACCGGGGTGTGTTCTCCAGTGATATCCGAGAGATCTCTATCCACAAAGAAGAAAACTCTATCTTTGGAAAAAACATTCCAATCAGTAGAGTCATACGCGCGAATAACATTATCTCTATTATTCGCACATATAATTTCAGAATTAGCAAATTTGCAATATCGGACAGAAATACAGGTATAATATGCAATGTCGTCTTTTCCCTCGACAATAAGATAGACCTGCTGGTCATGCGGTTTGTATTTTTGCTTTAGCTTCAAAAATGCCACATTAGCCTGCTCTCTATCTTTTACAAGCCGTTCTTTTGTGGTCATGCTGATTACCCCTTTGTACAAAACTCGTTGATACCATGTACATACCGTTCGAGCTCGTTTTCGAAAATAAACGGGGAATGAGTAGTAGCAACGATGCCAATGCAACTCGCACTATCCAGTATATCCACTAAAAACATTCTCTGCCAGTCCACAGAAAGAGACAATTCCGGTTCGTCAATAAAAACAAACAGATTACCTTGCTGAGTTAAGTTGAGGTGGCTAAACAGCGACACGATTTGTTTCTCACCAGAGGACAGATCCTGAAAATGAATTTCATCAGAGCTACTTACTTCTCCAGAAACCTTGTTAAATATCTTACAAGTAAATTCTTGGTTATCATAGATGAGGTGGTTGCTAACCAAATACTTATTACATTTCTCGACGAACTTCAACAACGAAGTCTCTTCATCGCTCATTTCTCTGTCAAAATCAATAAGTTTCAAAAAATAGTGACATACAATTTTTTCTCGGACACGAGAGGGAGGCAACAAAGTATCTCTGACTTCAGAAAGGATTCTCCTTATTTCGTCTTTTTGTTGATCAGACAAAATACTGGTTTCGATTCGTTTCAATATATCGCTAATTTGTTGCTCGGTTAATTGTTTAATGTTTTCGATATCTACCTGTTCATATTTTTCATCAATGATTTCGCTCAAATAGCCTAATGTGAGTTTGTTTTGCTGTGCACGCGAAAAATTATTCAATCGTTCTTGACACGCTTTTACGGCATTCTCTACATCAGCCATACCGAACTCTACCAACTCAATAGCTCGATCACTTCGTGTGTGTCTACGTGCTCTGCTCCAATCATCACTATCCATATTGGGGAAAATATTTTTCAATTGCTCTTCAATTCTACGATATGTTGGCAAATAAAGAATTGTAGCATTAAAATTCAGTTCAATTTCCCGAGTGATTTCATATAGGCGTGCAACAGCATCTGTCTCGAGTACAGCTCTTATATATTGATAAGGGACGGGTCTATCCATATAAAGTCGGTCGAGTTCTTCACTGCTTTTTCCGTCTGCTTTTCGCTTAATGGAAATAACGCTATTGAGCAGTCCGTCGACATGTATCCGGCGGTTTCGAGGCCGGCCATCCACATAATAAGCCACACGATCTATGCCATCAATTGCATAGATACTTTGTAATAAATCTGAGCTAATCTGAACAACCTTGTCATTTCCAAAGTGCAAAGATACACATTCAAAGTCAAACGTACGCAAAGAGTCCCAATCGCAGGATAAAGTGTGATACATTATCTTGAAAACCGTAGTCTTACCCGAACCATTTTCACCGACAATAATAACTTTGTTGTCTTCGAAAAGAATAGAATAGTCCCGTACACCATGTAATCCAACAATATCGAATTGCACAAGCTGGTTATCCATAACAGTTCCTCCAATAGTAATAATGTGCGTATGGAAATGCACAGCATCTAATATATATTACTCGAATATCTACCTTTTTGTCTATATCTTTTATCTTAACTTTTCCCGTTCGTGCAAGGATATAGTCATTCTCTTACGCTTAAAATCACTTCTGAGACGACTTAGTTACACTTCACCTCTTGCACCGCAATAGACAAAGAATAAGAAAACCCCTCTGAAATCGACGATTTCAGGGGGGGTGGTCCGAGTAGTGCGGCTCG
>CAKRLN010000256.1 GCA_934359535.1 uncultured Lachnospiraceae bacterium | reverse complement strand
CTTTCCGCCATCAGATGTTTGACGGTTATAAGGGAACGAGAAAACCGATGGCACCGGAGCTTCGGGAGCAGGTTCCGCTTATGAAGGAAATGCTGACCGCCATGGGTGTAACGATCGTGGAGAAGGAAGGCTTTGAAGCGGATGATGTGCTTGGAACGCTGTCTGTTCTTGGAGAGAAGGAGGGCATGGAGGTATCCGTGATCTCAGGAGACCGTGATCTGCTGCAGCTTGCAACCGAGCATGTACAGATCCGCATTCCAAAGACAAAGCGTACCGGAACCGAGATTGAGAACTATTATGCAAAGGACGTAAAGGAACGTTATCTCGTAAGTCCGAAGGAATTTATCGATGTGAAAGCGCTGATGGGCGATGCTTCGGATAATATTCCGGGTGTTCCGGGGATTGGAGAGAAGACTGCGACAGCTTTGATTGCGCAGTATGGAAGCATTGAAGAGGTGCATGCGCATGCAAAAGAGGTAAAGCCGCCAAGGGCATCGAAAAACATTGTGGAATTCTGGGATCAGGCAGTGATGAGCAAGACGCTTGCAACGATCATAACGGATGCAGACCTTTCTTATTCTTTTACGGATGCCGTACTTTCCGGAATCTCAGCCCTTTATACCAAAGAAGCATATCTTTTGTGCAAGCGTCTGGAATTTAAAAATCTGCTTGGCAGATTTGAATCCGGTAATGTAGAGGTAAACGCGCCGGAGCATTTTCCTGTGATCACAGAGAAAAAGACATCAGATGCGTTCTGGAAGGCAGCAGCAGGTCATGCTGTGGCCTTTCATATCCTGCCAAAAGAAAAGAAGCAGGGAAAGGACGCAAAAAAGACCGAAAAGGATGGTCAGATGAATCTGTTTGAGGTAGCACAGGGACAGGAGGAAACGATTCTTGCTATGGCAGTTTCTATCGGTGAGGATGCGACAGCCCTTTTTGTGACGGGTGAGGAGCTTACCGGAGAGCAGCTGCTTCAGAAGCTAAAAAGCTGTGGTGCATCCGGCTATGTATCTCCGGATCTGAAAGCGGATCTGCGCTATATCAGTCTGTGGGAGGAATCTGCTTCCTTTGCAGAATATGAGACAAAACGGAAAAACTGCTTCGATACAGGGATTGCAGCGTATCTGCTCAATCCGTTAAAGGGAGCGTATCCGTATGAGGACATTGCGAGGGAGTATCTGGATCTGATGCTTCCTTCTAAGGCAGAGCTCTGGGGTAAGAACAAAGCACAAGAGCTTCTTTTGGATGATCCGGATACGGCGGCGAAGGCTCTCTGCTATGAAGTCTATACAGCAGCAAAGGCAAGGGATGTTCTTTTAAAGGAGCTTGCCGATAAGGGCATGAAAAAGCTGTTTGACGAGATCGAAATGCCACTTGTTTTTGTGTTGTCAGATATGGAGAAGCAGGGCGTGTCGATCGATGCAGATGCTTTAAAGGAGTATGGAAAGAAGCTTTCGGAATCCATTGCGGTATTAGAGGAGCGGATCTATAAGGAAGCCGGGGAAACCTTTAATATCAATTCACCAAAGCAGCTCGGTGTCATTCTTTTTGAGAAGCTTGCGCTTCCGAATGGAAAGAAGACAAAGACTGGATATTCCACATCGGCAGAGGTGCTGGAGAAGCTTGCACCGGATTATCCGGTCGTATCCGATATCCTGTCCTATAGACAGCTTACCAAGCTGAAATCGACCTATGCGGATGGACTTGGAAACTGCGTCGCAGAGGATGGAAGAATTCATACGACCTTTAACCAGACGATCACAGCGACTGGACGGTTAAGCAGTACAGAACCAAATTTACAGAACATTCCGATTAGGATCGAGCTTGGAAAGGAGATCAGAAGGGTCTTTCATCCAAAGGATGGATATGTGTTTGTCGATTCCGATTATTCTCAGATCGAGCTGCGTGTGCTTGCCTCCATGTCCGGGGATAAACAGCTCATCGATGCCTACAGGCAGCATTCGGATATCCACAGGATCACAGCATCCCAGGTGTTCCATATCCCGTTTGATGAGGTGACACCGCTTCAGAGAAGAAATGCGAAGGCAGTCAATTTCGGCATCGTATACGGAATCAGCTCGTTTGGATTAAGTCAGGATCTAAGCATCAGCCGGAAAGAGGCAGCAGAGTACATTGCACGTTATTTTGCGACCTATCCGAAGATCAAGGAGTTTTTGGATAAGACGGTAAAGGATGCAAAGGAGACCGGATATACAACAACCCTGTTTGGAAGAAGAAGACCGGTTCCGGAGCTTTCCTCAAGCAATTTCATGCAGCGGTCCTTTGGGGAGCGTGTGGCAATGAACTCCCCGATCCAGGGAACGGCGGCAGACATCATTAAGATTGCAATGATCCGCGTCCATGACAGACTGCTCCAGGAAAACTTAAAATCAAGGCTGATCCTTCAGGTACATGATGAGCTTTTGATCGAGACGGCAGAGGATGAGCTTGAAACGATAAAACAGATTATTACAGAGGAAATGCAGGGAGCAGCAGAGCTTTCCGTGTGCCTTGAGATTGATACGGAATGCGGAAATAACTGGTATGAGGCACATTAGAAAAGAAGCAGGAAGCTGCACAGAAAGAAAGGACTCCAGAATGAAATTTATAGGAATTACAGGCGGTGTTGGAGCTGGAAAATCTGCAATTTTAGTTTACCTGGACAAAAAAGCGGACATCCGTGTGATGTTAGCGGATGAAATTGCGCATGAGCTGATGAAGCCAGGAACGGAATGCTATGACAAAATAAAAGAGACATTTTCCGGTGCAGACATTTATGGGACAGATGGTTCCTTTGACCGGAGAAAGCTCGCAGATTTCCTTTTTTCAGATGAACGCAGACGGCTGGCACTAAATGGGATTGTGCATCCGGCAGTGAAGCAGTATGTAAAGGAGCAGTATGCACTGGAAAAAGAAAAAGGTGTACTTTCGTTCCTTGTTCTGGAGGCAGCGCTTTTGATTGAAGAGCATTATGATGAAATCTGCGATGAGCTCTGGTATATTTATACAAGTGAGGAAAACCGGAGAGTGCGCTTAAAGGAATCGAGAGGCTATTCCGATACAAAAATAGATGGAATTTTGAAAAGCCAGCTTACAGAAGACAATTACCGGAG
>CAKRLN010000255.1 GCA_934359535.1 uncultured Lachnospiraceae bacterium | reverse complement strand
GCGGCGGTTTACCAGCCAGTTGTTCATAGCAAACATCCTGACATCTTTTGCCTGAACAGGATCTCCCATGGAATTTCCTACACAGCAGTATTTTCGATACAGCGTTCCCTCTTTTTCCCGGACAGATTCGTAGACCTTTGTAATATAGATCCCGCTGGCCGTGTCCGCCAGGGACAAAAGGATGATCGCCGCTAACATCCATACGCTTAACTGGCCAATCACTGCTGAATAAAGCCCAAAACACACCAGATTCGTCAGCAAGGCAAGGGACTCATGAAACAAGACAGAAGGCGCCGCTCCATCTCCTCTCAGAATATCTTCTGTTGCTTTCAGATACTCATTCAACGCCTCTCCCTGTTCCCCCTTCTCGTAGGGGACTCGGAGACTCTTATCAAACAGCAGACCTAGAACCGCACTCCGCACCTCATTTACATACAGATAATGGGTTCCCTGCATCCCTGTCTGTATCACGTGAATATTACGGTGCGGTAACACCGCAAATCCGGCAGGCGGGAAACCGCCTGTCCGGACTTCCGGAAACCAATTATTATGCGAGTTTACTCGCGTAACGCTTTGTCCAATCCATAGACTTCCCGCATTGAAATGTCATGCTCTGCATCAATACTTGTGATGTTGACACGGTAGCTGTCATGAGCAATACGGTCAATGATCGCATCTGCTAGAGGACTGGCGTCTCCACCAAGCTGGTCATACCATTCTTCAAAACCATACTGAGAACAAAAGATCGTGGAGGATTTCTTACGTCTTCGATGCAGAAGCTCAAAAATGTCTTTTTGTTCGACTTCTGTTGGTTTCAGCAGAAGCCATTCATCAAGAATGAGAACCAGCGGATTGGCGTATTTAGCCATGACCTTTCGATAGGTACCATCCGCCCTTGCTATTTCCAGATCAATAAGCAGATCTGGAAGACGGACATACCTGGTATTGTAATACTGCTTGCAGGCTTCCATGCCAAAGGCACAGGCCATGTATGTTTTTCCACAGCCTGTGGCACCGGTTATAAATAGATTCCGGTGTTCCGATATATATTCACAAGTTGCAAGACGGTTGATCAACTCTTTATTAAGCTTACGCCCAGAAGTGTAATTGATATCCATGATACTTGCATCCGGCTGATCAAATCCGGCATTGTGAATAAGTCTTTTTAATCGGTTTGCCTTTCGGCTGCTGTGCTCAATGTCAACTAACATGCCAAACCGGTCTTCAAATGGGACCTCCTTGAATTTCGGATCATTTATCTGGCTGCGGAATGCATCTGCCATAGCGGTCAGGCGCATTTCCGTTAATTTATCAATCGTGCTTTGGTTTGTCATATACGCTTACCTCCTGTAATAGTCGGCACCTCTTGTGATGCCGTGTGTTTTTTTTGTGGTTATGCTGTCTGTTGTTTCTGACAGCAGTTTTTCAGAACCGGTTACAAGAATGTTTTTTATGCTCTTGTAACTGGGCGATGCCGTATAGGATAAAGCCTTTTTACAGGCTGCTTCCAGTAACTCATCGGGGTATTTCTCCGTCAGTTTCAGAAGTCCCATGCAACTTCGATAGGTCTGCTGCTCCACACCTTTAGAGGTAAGTATTGCATTGACTGCAGTATAGGTACTGGTACCAATCCGTTCAGCCCACTTACGGAATCGGTCTCCGTTCCATTCAAGATATTTTTGATGATCTTCCGGCATATGTTCTGTGATAGTGCTGTACTGTCCGGGACGTCCTTTCAACCGACGATGGGAAGCAATGCGGTTATGGTTATAAAAGATCTCGATGGTAGTGTCCGTTACCCTTACATCAACTTTCTTTTTGATGTATTCATATGGAACTGAGTATAGCATTCTGTCCACGGATATGTGATAATTAAACTGAACGGTGGCTGTTTTCCAGTCGCTCAGTTCAAATCGGGTAGCGGGCAGCGGCGACAGCAGGGGCTTTTCTTCTTCGAGGAACAGGCTCAGCCGGCTGCCCTCTTTCTTTTGAAAGAGTTTTCGATTAAACTGGTTAAGTTTATCGTGTATCGCATGGTTGAGTTCGTTCAAAGAAAAGAACTGTTCATTGCGGAGTGCAGCAGTGATCCAAGTAGAGATATTTCCGACAGTACCCTCTACATTGGGTTTGTCTTTTGGGGTTCTGATGCGTGCCGGGATGATTGCTGTGCCGTAGTGTTCTGCCAGCTCCTGATAGGTTTCATTAAGCTGCTGGTCTTTCCAGCCGCCATTATGGACGACTGCCGTTTTGCAGTTATCAGGAACCAGGATCTTGGCAACACCGCCAAAGAATTCATACATATGGACATGTGCATTGATCCAGGATCGTTGCTTCATATCCAAAAAGGCTTCTACATACGCATACTGGCTGTATGTCATTACACCGACAAATATGCATACCTTGATGATCTCGCCGGTATCGGGATCGATAATCATGGCAGGATCTCCTGCCCAGTCAACTTCGACCTGTTCGCCGGGTTTGCGGTTGATATGCATTGTTGCACGATGTTTCTGCTCATCCTGTTGGATATGATAGCAGAATTGAGAATACATGAGTGGCTCATCGCCGTTTGCGCGGCATTCTTCCATGTATTCTGTCCATAAGAGTTTCTTGCTGACGCCATTTCGGAGCAGCTCTTTGCGGATGTAATCGTAGTCAGGCATTCTTTTGTTGGTTTTGACCTGTTTTGCAGAAGGAAAAAATTTTTCTGCAAGAACGGCATCCGTTTCATTTGCATCAAGCGGCCAGGAAATACCTAATTCCTTGGCACGCTTCAAGACACGATTGACAGTTTTTTTAGATACATTGCAACTGTCAGCAATGTTCTGTTGGCTGAGATTCAGGCTGCTGAGCCTAAGAATCTCCCGATATTTGGTCATACTCATGACCTCCTTCAAAATGTATTTACATCAAAAGATGTATGCATACATTCTAAAGGAAATATGACAGCGGTTTCCACCGCCGGAATGACGGTTTCCTCAAAAACGGATTTGCGGTTTCCGATTCCCGGACAGGCGGGACATGGAAGCCGGATTATTCATCTCGAAGTTCTGCATTCTCTTTTTCCAACTCCTCAATTCTTTTTAATGCCTCTTCAAGTGTTACAGTTTTCTCCATTA
>CAKRLN010000254.1 GCA_934359535.1 uncultured Lachnospiraceae bacterium | reverse complement strand
GCCCCTGCTGTATGAGACGCGGTGGAGAGACCCTTCGCCACTACATCCTGGAGTGCTGGACGTTCCGCGAGCAGAGGGAGGTGATGATGAGAAACCTTCGGGAGAGGCTGAACCCAGTGGATGATGATGAGATTGGGTGGTACATCCGAAAGGCGCTGGGGATGCGGCAGTGGGAGCGCATCGTTCGTCCGAAGGATGGGAAGAAAACTCTGGAGGAGGCGTGGAACAACTATTCTGTGAAAGAGGTTGTGGATGCCCCCTCCCTGCAAGCCAAGAGGAGCCATAAGCATAAGCTTGTGGTGTCCTTGCAGAAGTGGGAGGATACGAACGAGGAACAGATAGAGGATGATGAACGAGAGAAGGTGACCCTGGCTGCCGTGGAGCTGGCGCGGTATTTGCAGGACACCAACCCCGTTCGGATGCAGTTGCTGAAGGATTTGCTCGTGG
Organism: uncultured Lachnospiraceae bacterium; assembly: GCA_934359535.1. GTDB lineage: Bacteria > Bacillota > Clostridia > Lachnospirales > Lachnospiraceae > Roseburia. The sequence goes on along the minus strand of CAKRLN010000254.1, from coordinate 2,684 downwards.
AAAACAACCGCATTGGAGTGGGAGGTGCGAGAGGCAGAGCAAGAGCGAGAGGGGGCAGAAACGGCAACTCTGAACCGTGAAGCAGCTCAGCTTCGGCAATGCTGATAGTATGAAGGAGCGTGTTTGTTTTCAAGCAACCATGCATGTAGTAGGACAGCTAGCGACCCTGTTCACATCGAATGTCTCCATACAACACGGATCAGCAGACATCATCAATTGCCACTTCAGCTGCTTGCATTAACCGAATGTCATAATAGCCCTTTTCATCATAGTAGTCTTAGAATTACCCATTTCAATAGAAGAAGGAGAACTGAGTAGACAAATGCAGTACGGAAACTATGTTTTCTGCCCATTTCCCATTCCAAATAGAATTCTTCACATACAAACAAAGATCATCGCGATGCCCATCCAACTCCATCGAAAAGGAGATTTGAACTCCTCCCAGCCGTATAGCATCACAGAATGCAATAGAAGAGTTCTCCTGCTAATGCAATTCTGCATCGCCAACTCCTCCACGATTTGAAGGTACCCCTAGCCTTTCATATGCATAGACAATCAAACCGCACAGAGAACGGGGAGAATAAAGCATGGTCTGAAATCGAGAGTCATGGAATTGAGTCTCTTTCCCCCATCACAGAATCGATTTCTTCATCCTCACACTTTTCTCTCGTTTCATCACCAAATCATTTCATATCCCACACTCATTCCATAGAGAAAGTGAAAGGGTGGGTATAGGGAGTGAGTTGGGATGGAGGAGTGAAGAGTGGCACTGAATCGAGTGTACTCTCATACACAGCATGGAATAGATAGAATGAGCAGAGGAGGGGTTGCATTGGCTAATCATCGCTATGGCGAAGATGAGAATAGAATGAGAGAGAGGATGAAATGAAATAGAGAATGGGAAAAGGAGAGATCGAAATAGTGTGTGTGCATGGAGAAAGAGCGTGAAGAAGAGGAGCGAGAATCGATCGAAGCATTTGCCCCTGTTCAGAATCGCGTTTGGGGTGACCTCTCCGTTTTCGCTGTAATGTGGCCCATTGAATGTGTGTGAGTGATAGAGTGTGTTAGTGATGGAATGGGCGTAGATCGTGTGATGAAGGGGTGTGTGTGATTGTGTGAGAAACAAAGAATGGAGAAGGAAAGGAAACCAATGAGAGGCATAGGGCTCGTTGTGAGGACGAAATGAGAATGCACCCCATACCAACCCCAATTCGTTCAATTCCGCATAGCAGACATCGCACAGATATAAGGATGCACGCGCTGTTAAGAGGCAGGACTCGATGACAACACGCTGTCGAATTACCACCATTCTGTCCATCACCGACACAAGAACGCACCAATCATCAACACAGAACTCTCATTGCAAGCACGAACCAACCCATCTCGCCGAACGCCCTTCTCAATACTCCATTCTCTTCCATCCAGTCCATCCAACACCAAACCATTCAATACTCGCCTCATTCAAGCTGGCTGGGGATCTAGACTCGCCACGCTTCCTCCCCTCATTTATGAACTCAACTCGCCAAATACAACACTGTGGTAATACAGGAACGCATTCTCACAACAGATCACTGGCGCAGAACTCCAACACGAACATCTCTGGCTTCCAATGCAATCGAATCGTCTGTCCTCACTTCAACAACACTTCCTCTCACTTGACCTCCTCCAGATCGGAAGGAATTCAGTTTGGGTTTAATCACATTCAATTCGGTCCAATTCGCAATCAACCGTCCCGATTCTTCTTCAGAGACCAACAGCTCCACACATGTACCCCGGAATGGGAAATAGCACAGACAAATCAGCACAATAGAACACTTCAAACAAGAATCCATTCGCATATCCAGCTTCCGAAAGCCACGCTTCGCGATCACCCGCCACACCCTCAAATCCTTCCATTCTAACACCTACAGAATACTCTTGAACCAACAAACAAATACTCCAAATACCATCCCAATCGAGCAATCGCTCTCGATTTCCTCAGAAAGCAATTATGTCAGTAAAAGATAGGACGCATATAAGCAGTATGCTCCTATCCTTTCAAGACGTGCAACCGGAGAGGGATCAGCAAGAGAATTGCCTCGATTCACTCGCCCCGCCGCAAACTGTGCCTAGGAAGCGTCCACCCTCCGTGTACCACGAAGATGCACTCCATCCACATTCTGTACTTCGTGAAGAGCAAACTCGTCCGATTCCTAGACGCCGTGAAAAGGAATTGGAGAAACCCAAATCCAAGGTGCCTGTGCGTGGAAAGGCAGGTCGCCAAGGAGGGAAGAGTCATGAGCGAGGTGGAAAGCATCTTCGTGTGTATGGATTCTGTGGGCCCATCCGCGAGGTGTACGCGATTGTCAGGAGAGCGTCTCCTCCGACGACGGCCAGAACAGCGAAGGTCGATCTCCTTCAGAAGCATAGAAGGAACCCCGTCTACACCATCCAGGGTCCTGGTGTGACGGAAGACGGCTTCGTGACGAGTCTGCGCGAGCTCTTTTCCCCTGCTGCTGCTGCTGCTGTTGCTCCTGCTGTTGCTCCTGCTGTTGCTGCTGTTCCTGCTCCTGCTACAAGTACCCGCCCGACCAGACAACGTGGACGCCAAGCTGGGAAGGGACGGAACACCAGTCCGATGCCAAAGAGAAGGAGGGGCGCAACTCCCGCAACTCCTGCAACTCCTGCTACTCCTACTCATCCTA
>CAKRLN010000253.1 GCA_934359535.1 uncultured Lachnospiraceae bacterium | reverse complement strand
CTTGCATCATCTGCGATCTCATCCTCCGATATAATACAGCGGCTGATCTCATCGTGCAGTGGAGTAAGCGGCTCGATCTCTGAAAAAAGCGGAGTCAGGGAGTCCGTCTTATCGTCGGCACGGTCCGAGCGGTCATAAGCCTTTGCACGTTTGGCAACCTCAAGGAGTGAGCGGATATGAAGAAGCTCCGATGTATTTAAGGCGCCTCCGATATCCAGACGCTTTAAGGAAGCGTGGATATTATGGATTCCGGCAAACGAGATTGCACTGCTCTTATAGATGCGGCTTAAGGCATCGGAGGTTGTCTGCTGGAGATGCTCAATTTCAGATTGGTCGGTCAGTGGTTCAAGAGACAGACAGCGGCTTTTCGTCTCCTCACAGGAAGCAAAGCCGGCAAGCTGCTCTAATATTTTGGAATATTCTAATGTTTTTAAAACTTTATGATTCATAATCAGTTCCTTTTGTGTTAATGAAATATAAGATTAGAGTGTCAAAAGGTATTTTGCCACTCATTTGATACACGAATTGCTCCGTTGCAATGCAACTTGCGCAATTCTACACACATTCGGAATCCGTTGATTTTCCAAAGAAAATCACTACTTCCTCATGTGTGTGCAGGTCAATAAGGCATAACTCTTATCCTGCAAGCAGGAACGAGTTATGTCTTTTTGACCTTTGTATCATTATATCGTATTTCATGCATTTCCGAAAGGTCAAAAATGGTTGCAAGCAAAGATAAATGCAATTATAATAATATATCAGGGTGATACATAAAACAGGCAGGGTACAATAGCGATGGAAGAAAACAAACAGCAGAAAAAGCAATTTATCCGGGAACAGATTAAGGAAAAACCAGTGAACCGAAGGAAGCTTTTCATGAAGCTTCTTGTATCAGCTGCAAGCGGAGCTGTTTTTGCAATTGCCGCGGCATTGGTTTTTCTGATGATTATGCCAGTCTGCCAATCTATGGCTTCAAAGGAAGAGAAGCAGGATCATCTGTCAGATGAGGAAGTATCAGGCAGTGAAACGGATTCGCAGGAGCAGACAGAACCGGATTCGCAGGTGCAGACTGTGGTGCAGCCACAGCAGAGTCTGTCTATTTCGGATTACCAGACACTCCAGAATGAGTTATATGCGATTGGTAATCAGGGCAATCGTTCGATTGTTACGGTGACAAGTGTAGTCAGCAGTACGGACTGGTTTGAAAATTCCTATGAGAGCGTGGGACAGGGCTCTGGCGTTATTATAAAGGAGACCGATTCGGAGATTCTGATTCTGACCGAGCGGAAGGTTATTACAGATCCTTCCAGGATCAGCGTTACCTTTCCGGATGATACTGCTGCCAATGCTGTTTTGAAAAAATATGATGGCAATACCGGGATTGCTGTGCTGTCCGTTTCCAGGTCCGATGTGGATGACAGTACGTTAAATGCTATATCGGTTGCAGAGTTCGGCAATTCAAATAGTGTGACAAAGGGAAGCATTGTCATTGCACTTGGAAGCCCGCTTGGTACAAATTATTCGATTTTAATTGGAAATGTTACATCCACGGATAATGAGATCTCTACGGTCGACCATAATTATTCGATTTTTACAACAGATATTGTGGCAAGCCAGAGCGGAAGCGGAATTCTGATCAATGTAAGCGGTCAGATCATCGGTATGGTCATGCAGGATTACAGTAACAGCTCGGATGATCATACACTGATTGCCGTATCTTCGACAGAGCTGAAAAATGTCATCGATATGCTTGCGGATGGAAAGGATATTCCGTATCTCGGACTTGACGTGACAACGGTTACCGAGAAAATAGAAAAGGCATATGAAATTCCAGAAGGTGTCTATATAAAGAATGCCCAGATGGACTCCCCGGCGATGGCAGCCGGACTGCAGAGCGGGGATGTCATTACGAAGATGAATGGGGAAAAGGTCGCAAGCGCCACCGGCTACAGCAACATTGTCATGAAGCTGACACCGGGAGATAAGGTCTCTGTTGTTGTGCAGAGGCAGGGGCAGGACGGCTATTCCACGGTTACCTGTGAGGTGGAAGCCGGGGTATTGCAGTAGATGTTATTATAATAGGCGATTGCGAAACTCACAGAAAGTAAATTGAACATGTACTGTGAGTACAAAATAATAAGCAGGTGCTTCAGAGCGGCCGGTACTTAGCGGGTGTTTTTTAGCCGCTTATGTACCGCTGCCAGCGATGAGCAGCGAGAGCGTGCCTGCTGTTATTTGTGCTTGCAGTACATGTAATTGTAAATTTAGGAGAGTTTCGCAATTGCCTAATGTTATTATAAGAAAGTGAGGAAGTTATGAAATATATTGAAACACTCCGTGAGGGAGAACGAGTAAGTGAGATCTATCTTGTTAAATCCAAGCAGTCCGCGTTGACAAAGGCAGGAAAGCCTTATGACAACGTGATTTTACAGGATAAGACCGGAACACTGGATGCGAAGATCTGGGACCCGGGTTCGGTTGGAATTGATGAGTTTGATGCAATGGATTATGTTGCAGTAACCGGAGATGTCACAAGCTTTCAGGGCAATCTCCAGATGTCGATCAAGCGTGCAAGAAAGGTATCCGAGGGCGAATATGAGCCGAAGGATTACCTTCCAGTCAGCGATAAAGACATTGATCAGATGTATGAAATGCTGAAAAAATACATTGCATCTGTGAAAAACCCATACCTGAATAAGCTGTTGAACGCATTTTTTGCAGATCCGGATTTTGAAAAACGCTTTAAATTCCACTCCGCAGCAAAAAGCGTGCATCATGGCTTTGTCGGAGGGCTGTTAGAGCATACGTTAAGTGTTACCAGAAATTGTGACTTTTTTGCAAAATGCTATCCGATTTTAAACCGTGATCTGCTTGTAACCGCAGCGATGTTTCACGATATCGGTAAATTAGAGGAGCTTTCCACCTTCCCGGCAAACGATTATACGGATGAGGGACAGCTTCTTGGACATATTATGATCGGTGCAGAGCAGATCGGCATCAAGATCCGTGAAATCGAAGGATTCCCGGTAATCCTTGCCAATGAGTTAAAGCACTGTATTCTTGCACATCACGGAGAGCTGGAATATGGTTCTCCGAAGAAACCGGCACTGGCAGAGGCAGTGGCGCTCAGCTTTGCCGACAACATTGATGCAAAGATGGAGACGG
>CAKRLN010000252.1 GCA_934359535.1 uncultured Lachnospiraceae bacterium | reverse complement strand
GGCTATGTTCGGGATCTGAAAGCGGAGAATACGGATGAGGCAGAGGGCCGCATTGAGAATATCGACGAGCTTATGAGCAAGGTAGCCGCGTATGAAGAGGAGCATGAGAATCCGACCTTAAGCGGCTTCTTAGAGGAGGTTGCGCTTGTGGCAGATATTGACAGCGTGGATGAGAACAGTGATTATGTTGTACTTATGACATTGCACAGTGCCAAGGGACTTGAATTTCCGAATGTGTACTTAGCCGGTATGGAGGATGGACTGTTCCCAAGCTATATGTCGATTACCGCAGACAATTCTGACCAGGAGATTGAGGAGGAACGGCGTCTTGCGTATGTCGGCATTACGCGTGCGAAGGAGCATCTTACGATTACCTCCGCAAGAATGCGTATGGTACGCGGACAGACGCAGTTTGGAGCAGTGTCACGCTTTGTAAAAGAGATTCCGTCAGAGCTTTTAAAGGGCGAGGTATACGAGCCGAAAAATTACCGCGATGAGCCGATGTCGGAAAGTGCTTACCAGAAAGCCAAAAAAGCATTTAAGGCAACACCGGTATCCTATGGAAGCCGCACACCGCAGTATACACCGGTTGCAAACCAGAGATCCTTCGGCAGCGCAGCAGGCGGGGTGTTAAGCTATGGCGTTGGAGATCGTGTCCGTCATATGAAATTCGGTGATGGAGAGGTCAAAGCGATTGTTTCCGGTGGCCGTGATTATGAGGTGACAGTGGATTTTGATAAGGCAGGAACAAAGAAGATGTTTTCCGCTTTTGCAAAATTAAAAAAAATATAAGCGGTTTCGTAATTTTTCATAGGAAAATTGGGCAATCTATGATATAATAAATACAAAATAAATGATAAGCGATGCCGCTTCCGACAGAGCAATAAGTACAAGAGGAAGCCGGAGACAAGATTACAAGAAGGAGTGGTGTTTCGTATGAAGAATATGGAAGAGTTATTAAACGTTGCCAAGTTGAATGAATTACTCAACAAGAAGGAAGAGGAAGAAAAGAAGCCTTCTAAGACCATGATCATTTTTGCTGTCATTGGTGTTGTTGTTGCAGTTGCAGCAGCTGCTTATGGAATCTATCGTTTCTTCACACCGGATTATCTGGATGATTTTGAAGATGATTTCGAAGATGATTTTGATGATGACTTCTTTGAAGATGAGGACGATGAGCCGGCTGACAAGGAATAATTGCAGAGGCTTGCAGATGCATATCAGACGAAGAATAACAGGGGCTGCGGTTTTCTTGCAGCCCTCGTTTTATGCCTAAAGAAGACACTGGAGATAAGGAGAATTTTGGATGAAAAAAGGACAGATTGCAGAAGGAATTGTAGACCGCGTGGAATTCCCGAACAAGGGAATCGTGTATACGGAAGAAGGGGACAAGGTCATTGTAAAAAATACCATTCCGGGACAGAGGGTTTCCTTTCAGGTAAATAAAAAGCGCGGGGGAAAGACCGAGGCAAGACTTTTGGAGACGCTTGAAGCCTCTCCGCTTGAGGTTACGTCCGCCTGTCCGCATTTCGGAGAATGCGGAGGCTGCATCTATCAGACACTGCCGTATGACAAACAACTGGAATTAAAAGCCGGACAGGTCAAAAAGCTCTTGGATGATGCAATAAAAGGTGCATGTGATTATGAATTCTTTGGCATCAAGCCAAGCCCGAAGCAGTACGAGTACCGCAACAAAATGGAATTTTCCTTCGGAGATACCTGCAAAGACGGTCCGCTTGCACTTGGAATGCATAAAAGAGGAAGCTTTTATGATATCGTGACGGTTACAGACTGCCAGATCGTGGAACAGGATTTCCGGACAGTGCTAAAGGAAACGCTCGCATTTTTCACGGAAAACGGACAGACCTTCTATCACAGACTCCGCCATACCGGATATCTGCGGCATCTGCTTGTCAGAAAAGCAGCAAAAACCGGAGAAATTTTAATTGACCTTATCACGACTACACAGGACTGCGGCAGCAGTATGGGAGAGGACACACTTTTAAAGGAATGGGCAGACCGTCTTTTAAATGTGAAGCTTTCCGGCACAATCCGTGGAATCCTTCACACGAAAAATGACAGCGTGGCTGATGTGGTCAAAAATGAGGGAACCGACATCCTCTTTGGAGAAGATTTCTTCTATGAGGAGCTCTTGGGGCTGCGTTTTAAAATTTCGCCTTTTTCCTTTTTCCAGACAAACTCGCTTGGGGCGGAAGTGCTCTATAGCACAGCAAGGGATTTTATCCGGGAGCAGAGCAGCTTGCAGGATAAGGTTGTGTATGACCTTTACAGTGGAACCGGAACGATCGCGCAGATGCTTGCCCCGGTAGTGAAGGAGGTTATTGGTGTTGAGATCGTAGAGGAAGCAGTGGAAGCTGCGAAGGAGAACGCGAAGTTAAACGGCATTACAAATTGCAGCTTTATCGCAGGCGATGTGCTGAAGGTTTTAGACGAAATTGAGAAGAAGCCGGATTATATCGTGCTTGATCCGCCGCGTGACGGCATTCATCCAAAAGCCATTACAAAGATCTTAAACTATGGTGTTGAGAATATGATCTACATCTCCTGCAAGCCGACAAGCCTCGCAAGGGATCTTGAGATCTTCCTTGCGCATGGCTATACCGTCCAGAAGGTCTGCTGCGTTGATATGTTTGCAGCAACACCGCATGTAGAGACAATAGTTGCACTACATCGGACAGATTTGTAAAAATCCTTGATTTTAGGCACTTTGAGAGGTTTTTCAGGTTTGACCAGAGTGACCGAAAAACGTATAAAAAGGCAATTTCTGATGGGGTAAACGTGTCTGTGGTATTGGACTGCGGCTTCGGAAACACATCAAAGGAAAAGTAATATTTTTATCATTCAACAGAATAAAAGAAACGTGAAAGACCGTTCATTTTCAAGAAAAATTGAAAGTGAGTGGTCTTTTTTTATACCTTTAAAACGGATTTTTATTAAGACGTTTTGAAGGGCTGATTCGATGTGTTCGAGAAAGGCGATATTATGGAGACGATCCGGAATATAGATGTAAACAGATTGCATGATTTCAAAAATCATCCATTCAAAGTAGAGATAAATACAGAATTGTGCGAGCTTATGAGAAGTATTGAAAAAGAAGGGGGGCTTGTGCCACTTCTTGTAAGGACAAATCCCTATGGAGATGGGTATGAGGTGATATCCGGTCACAGGCGAAA
>CAKRLN010000251.1 GCA_934359535.1 uncultured Lachnospiraceae bacterium | reverse complement strand
CCTCTGTCCTGCCATCAACCTCAACCGGAACAACGATGGAGCATGCATTGATCTCATCAGACTCCTCCTGGTCATCAAGCTTTCCTTCTTTTTTCAGGCGCTTCATGGCAAGAAGTGCAAGATCCATCAGACATACGAATTTGTCATCACGGTTTTTGTATAACTTTTTGTGCGTGGATAAATAATCTTCATACGTATCCTGCATCGGTTTTTTGTAAAAACCGTCATCAAATTTAACATTTTTCAACTCGGTAGAGAAGGTCGTATGTCTGCAGTGATCTGACCAGTACGTATCCAGCACCCGGATCTCTGTCATGGACGGATTCCTTTTCTCCTCTCCCTTAAAATAATTCTGGATATGTAAAAAGTCCTTGAAGGTCATTGCAAGATTTAAGGATGCATATAACTCCTTTAACGCATCCTGTGGCATATCGCAAAAGCCATCAAAGATCTTGACATCCGCAGGCTCCTCGAAATCCTGGACAAGCGTCTTTGGCTTCTCAAGACCTGTCTCACGGGAGTCTACCGAATTGATGCAGTGATGCTTAATCGCCTCAAGCTGCTCTTCGGTAATGTCTCCCTCAATCACATAGGTTACTGCGGTACGGATGATTGGCTCCTCATTCTCATTTAAAAGCTTCACGCACTGCTCTGCGGAATCTGCTCTCTGGTCGAACTGTCCCGGAAGGAACTCAACAGAAAATACCTTTGCATCTCCAAGGGTAAAGGTTTCTTCATATATATCATCTACCGGCGGCTCAGAAAAAACAGTCTTTAATGCTTTCTCATAAGTCTCTCCGGAAATGTTTTCAATATCATAACGGATCAGGACACGGACTGCTGTCACTGTTCCAATTCCAAGATAATGCTTGATCTCATGCTTTAACTCTTTTGCTTTGACCGCAAAATCCGGTTTTTTCTCTACATATACACGACGTACATTGCTCATAAAAATACCTCCAGATGGATTATCTGTACTGAATAGTTATCCTGTTTCTTATTCTAGTATACCATGGCATATCCAATTAGCATAATTAATATATTTAATCTTTTCTATAAGTTTTATTAATATAATAACAAGTAGAAATCTATAACGTTGACACATCTATTAGCCTGACTTATACTTATGATTAAGACTCGCAGTTACTTAAATAAATTCGGGTGTCAAAAGGTGTCACCCGAATCTTAAATATGATACGAAATAAAGGATTATTGCAAATGGATATTAATTATGAATTATATAAGGTATTTTATTATGTAGCTTCCTCCCTCAGCTTTTCTGAGGCAAGCAAGAAGCTTTTTATCTCACAGTCTGCGGTAAGCCAGTCTATAAAGACATTAGAGCGCAAACTAAACCAGCCGCTTTTTATCCGGAGCACAAAAAAGGTACAGCTGACCCCGGCAGGAAAAATCCTCCTAAAGCACATCGAGCCTGCCATGAATCTGATTGCCCGCGGGGAAAACCAGCTTTTAGATTCCGGGAATCTCGGACTTGGACAGCTTCATATCGGTGCGAGTGATACAATCTGCCGGTATTTTCTTGTGCCTTACCTCAAGCAGTTCCACAAGAAATTTCCGAATGTTCCGATCAAGGTTACCAATGATACCTCGATCAACTGTGTCGAGCTTTTAGAGCAGGGAAAGGTCGATCTGATCGTGACGAATTTCCCAAACTCGCATTTGAACCACTCTTACATTCAAAAGACAATCGCGTCCTTTTCCGATGTCTTTATTGCGAATCCTTCTTACTTTAACTTAAAGCAGCAGGAAATCCCGTTTGGGGAGTTAAAGCAATATCCGCTTATGATGTTAGACCGGAAAAGTACAACAAGCGAATTTCTGCATAACCTGTTTTTGCAGCACCAGTTAGAGCTGATCCCGGAGATCGAATTAAGCAGCAATGACCTGCTGATTGACCTTGCCCGCATTGGTCTTGGCATCGCCTTTATCCCGGATTACTGCTTAACACATGAATCGAAGGATCTGTTTATCTTAAAAACAAAGGAAAAAATGCCAAAGCGCCAGATGGTTGCCTCGGTCAATACAACGCTTCCAGTTTCTGCTTCCACGGAGGAATTTTTAAAGCTGCTGCCAAGCGTCTGAGGCTTGGCTTATTTAAAGTATACGGGAAGCTTTCATAACAAACAACCAGCTTATCTGTGGTTTTATTCTACCGCAAATAAGCTGGTTTATGTAAAATAATTATTGTCTCACGAATGGGGGATATATCGATTGTATTCCTCATTTTATCATGGAAAATACATATCATTTCACCTAATGAATAGGCTAAAAAGGCTGTAAAATAGGGAAAGTTAGAAAGATATTTCGGCAAACAAGAAGTTATTGTTCTCTTTATTGTAAAAAACAACCATATGTCCCGAAAAAAGAAAGTAATAACCTCCATCAAAAATATCTTGTAAATTATTGTCTCATATCTTACAATAATTATATTCTACAATCTAAACCTAACTTTAGGTCAAGCAAAATTTGTATTATTTGAAAGGCGGTATTCTATGCTCACAATTGGTCAGGTATCCAAGATGTTTGGTCTTCCAATTTCTACTTTAAGATACTACGATAAAGAAGGATTTTTCCCTAATCTTGAAAGGAAAGGCAATATCCGATATTTCAGCGAAAATGATTTAGAAGCCATCCGCATCATCGAATGTCTCAAGACATCTGGTCTCGAAATAAAAGATATCAAACAATTCATTGACTGGGTATCCGAAGGTTCTGCAAGTTATGGAAAACGAAAAGAATTGTTCGAGTCTCGAAAAACCGCAGTTGAAGCTGAAATCAAACAGATGGAAAAGACTCTCGCTCTACTCAAATTTAAATGCTGGTACTATGAAACAGCTATGGCTGATGGCAATGAAAATAACATCAACGCCATGTTACCTGATAAGCTGCCTAATGGAATTCAAGAACTATATGATAAGAGTCACAACATCTAACCTCGCTTTCTTATCTGTGAAAGCCCGCTGGGAACATCACCCAACGGGCTTGTTCCCGACCTTACGGTCAGATATATATGAATAGTTGTGTTTATCCTGCTAACACTAATGGTATATCCATTGACCTCATAACAAAATTTGTGTATAATTTTGTTATCAAACAAGGAGGTGTTTTTATGCCAGTAATCAAATCAAGTGCTGATTTAAGGAATAATTACAATGAAATTTCTACATTTTGTCATAATTAT
>CAKRLN010000250.1 GCA_934359535.1 uncultured Lachnospiraceae bacterium | reverse complement strand
TATCAAGGTTACCCAGGATCGTGTGCTTGAGATCCAGAGAGGCTGTATCCGTGGCTGCCGGTTCTGCCAGGCGGGTATGATTTACCGCCCGAACCGTGAGAAGGATGTGAACCGGTTAAAGGAGCTTGCCTATAAGATGTTAAAGTCAACCGGGCATGAGGAGATCTCCTTAAGCTCCTTAAGCTCCTCGGATTATTCCCAGTTAGAAGAGCTGGTAACGTTTTTAATTGATGAATTCCACAGCAAGGGTGTAAATATTTCCCTGCCATCTCTGCGCATTGATGCGTTTTCATTGGATGTGATGGGAAAGGTTCAGGATATTAAAAAAAGCAGTCTGACCTTTGCACCGGAGGCTGGTTCCCAGAGACTGCGTGATGTAATCAATAAGGGACTGACTAAGGAAGTAATCTTAAATGGTGCCAGACAGGCCTTTGAGGGAGGCTGGAATAAGGTGAAGCTTTACTTCATGCTTGGTCTTCCAACCGAGACAGAGGAGGACATGCGTGCAATTCCGGAGCTTGCCAATGAGATTGCAGCGCTCTACTACGAGACCGTTCCAAAGGAGAAACGAAATGGAAAATGTCAGATTACGATCAGTACGTCCTTTTTCGTACCAAAGCCGTTCACACCATTCCAGTGGGCCGAAATGCAGATTCCGGATGAATATTTACGAAGGGCAAAGATCGTAAACGATACAGTGAAAGCGCAGTTAAACCATAAGAGCATCCGTTACAACTGGCATGAAGCAGATGTGACCGTACTTGAGGGAGTGCTTGCAAGAGGAGACAGAAGGCTGTCCGATGCCATCCAGTATGTGTACGAGCACGGTGGCTTTTTTGATGCCTGGACAGAATATTTTGATTATTCCAAATGGCTTGAGGCCTTTGATGCCTGTGGCATTGATACAGATTTCTATACCATGCGCCACCGCCCGGATGATGAGATTTTTCCATGGGATTTTATCGATGCAGGCGTGACAAGGGAATTTATGTTACGGGAGTGGCATAATGCCCAGAATGAAAAGGTAACACCGAACTGTAGAATGCGCTGTTCCGGTTGTGGTGCAAAACAATTTGAAGGAGGTGTCTGCTTTGAAGGTCAGAATTAAATTTCGAAAATATGGAGTGATGCGTTTTATCGGGCATCTGGATATGATGCGCTATTTTCAGAAGGCGATGCGCCGGGCAGACATTGACATCTGCTATTCAGAAGGATTTTCCCCGCATCAGATCATGTCCTTTGCAGCACCGCTTGGTGTTGGAATTACAAGTGACGGAGAATATCTTGATATTGAGGTGCATTCCAGCAAAAGCTCAGCAGAATGCATAAAGGCATTAAATGAGACGATGGTTCCGGGTGTAGAGATCTCAGGCTACGTAAAGCTTCCAGATAATGCGAAAACTGCAATGTCTATCGTTGCAGCAGCAGACTATGAGCTATCCTACAAAGAGGATTATCAGCCGACTCATACAAAGTCAGAATGGGAGAAGATCTTAGAAGAAGAATTTTTCACAAAGCCGGACTTTATTATCACCAAAAAAACAAAAAAAAGCGAAAAAGAAATCGATTTAAAACCGCTTGTGTATAAGCTTGAGGTTCAAGGAACAGAGGCCATGCCGAAATTCCATATTATGTTATCTACGGGAAGCACTGATAATATTAAGCCGGAGCTTTTGCTTTCTTCCATCTATGAAAAGGCAAAAATTCCATACGATGCCAATGCAATCCAGATCCATCGAAATGATGTCTATGCGAATATCGGACAGGACGACCAGAAAGAATTTAGAGCCCTTCTTGACATGGGAGAGGAAATACGATGAACCGGCTTGCAATTACAGAGATTTCGAAAGGACAACAAAACTATACCGCTTATATCATGCTTGACGAGAAGCGTGATTTTGTTGATTTCCAGCTCTATGAGAAAGAGGAAAAGACCAGACTTGGGCAGATCTATATTGGCAGGGTTGAAAATATCCTGATGAATATCCATGCTGCTTTTATCCGGATCGGAGAGGATGAAAGGTGTTTTCTTCCCCTTTCCGGGCTGAACGCTCCAATATTTACGAAAAAGCAGTCAAAGAAAAAGGAGCTTTCCATTGGAGACGAGCTTCTTGTCCAGGTCGAACGGGATGCAGTAAAGACGAAGGAAGCAGTTGTCACAACCAAGCTGACACTAAACGGAAAATATTCGGTGCTTACGACAGATAACGAGCGGCTTGGTGTCTCAAAAAAGCTTCCAGAGGAGAAACGAAGTGAACTTCTTTTTACTTTGCAGGAGCTTCTTTCAACGGAAAAGGAAGCAGAAGAAAGAGACTATGGAATCGTGATCCGCACCAATGCTGCAAATGTATCTTCAGAAGAATTGAAAGAGGATCTGAAAGATCTGATCGGACGCTACAAAAAGATGACAGAGACAGCCAGATATAAAAGCGCCTATACGCTTTTATGGAAATCTGCCCCTGGATATATCGGCAGATTAAAAAGCACTGATTTTACTGGAATCGACAGCATCTATACAGATCGTCCGGAAATTTATGACACGATAAAACAGGAGATCCCGCATCTTCTTCCAAAGCTTGTCCGATATGAAGATCAAAGGATCGGGCTTCACGCGTTATATAATATCGGGGGAAATATTGACAGGCTTCTTGCAAAACGGGTGTGGCTGAAATCCGGGGCAAACATTATTATAGAACAGTTAGAGACACTGACTGTCATTGATGTCAATACCGGGAAAAATATTGCAGGCTCAGATCATGTGATCCTTGAGGTAAATAAAGAAGCAGCAAAAGAAGCAGCAAGGCAGCTTCGTTTACGGAATATTTCCGGAATGATCATCATTGATTTTATCAACATGAAATCAAAGGCACATACGGCGGAGCTTACAGAATATTTAAAGCAGCAGCTTACAAAGGACACGGTTCCGTGCAGCTTTATTGATATCACAAGGCTTGGCCTTGTGGAGATCACAAGGAAAAAGGTGTACCGTTCCTTGAAGGAAATCCTCGCCTGATCAGGAATTTTTAAATCCTTGAAAATTTCTTGAAAATTTTTAGGAAAAACAATTGACATTTGTGGGACATTTGGGTATTATATGTGAGTATGCCGCACAGTGTGGTTTAAGTCTGTAATATTTACAGCACCGAAACTGGCGAGTAATGATAATAGGAGGTGCCATATGTACGCAATTATAGCAACAGGTGGTAAACAGTACAAAG
>CAKRLN010000249.1 GCA_934359535.1 uncultured Lachnospiraceae bacterium | reverse complement strand
TTTGGCGCCTTATGTACCGTTGCCAGCGATGAGCAGCGAGAGCGTGCCTGCTGTTATTTGTGCTTACAGTACATGTAGTAGTAAATTTGGGAGAGTTTCGCAATTACCTACTAATTCTTTGTTAGATAAAGGAGAATACGATGGAAGATTTATTACAGGTTGGCGTGATTACCACAACACATGGGGTACGCGGAGAAGTAAAGGTATATCCGACAACGGATGATCCGAAGCGGTTCCTGGATCTGGAAAATGTCATTTTGGATGACGGTAAGATAAAAAGGGATCTTGAGATAGAGAATGTGAAATTTTTTAAGAACCTTGTCATTTTAAAATTCAAGGGGATTGACAATATCAATGATATTGAGAAATACAAAAAAGCAGGTCTTTTTGTGACGAGGGAGAATGCGGTTGAACTTTCCGAGGATGAATATTTTATCACAGATCTGATCGGACTTTCGGTTGTGACCGATGAAAAAGAAGAGATCGGAGTACTTTCGGATGTGCTTCAGACAGGTGCAAACGATGTGTATGTGGTAAGCCAAAAAGGGCAGAAGGATATTTTAATTCCAGCGATTCATGAATGTATTCTGGATGTGGATCTAAAAGAGCATACGATGGAAGTGCATCTGCTTCCGGGATTAAGAGAGTAGCAGGAGACCAGATATGAATTTTCATATTTTAACGCTTTTTCCGGAGATGGTTATGCAGGGACTTATGACAAGCATTACCGGAAGAGCTGTAAAGGAAGGACACATTGGAATTGAGGCTGTCAATATCCGCGATTTTACGAAGGACAAGCACCGTAAGGTAGATGATTATCCGTATGGCGGCGGAGCAGGAATGCTTATGCAGGCACAGCCGGTCTATGATGCGTGTGAGAGTGTATTTGCACGGATTCCGGAAGGAAGAAGAACACGCGTTGTTTATCTGACACCGCAGGGGGTGCCGTTTTCCCAGAATAAAGCAGAAGAATTATCGGAAAATGACGATCTGATTCTTTTATGTGGGCATTACGAAGGGATTGATGAGCGTGTGTTGGAAGAGGTTGTTACAGATTATGTTTCAATCGGGGATTATGTCCTGACCGGAGGCGAGCTTGCGGCAATGGTTGTTGTCGATGCAGTTTCCAGACTTGTTCCGGGGGTGTTAAACAACAATATGTCAGCGGAGACAGAGTCTTTTCACAGCAATCTTTTGGAATATCCGCAGTATTCAAGACCAGAGGAGTGGAGAGGACGCCGTGTTCCAGAAGTGCTTCTTTCAGGCAATTCAAAGCGGATTGAGGAATGGAAAAAGGAAGAGGCTGTGAAGCGGACGAAAAAGCGCCGCCCGGATCTTTATGAGAAGTATGAGAGACTTACCGCATGCAGGGACGTTATGATAAAGCAGAAGCTTCTTCATATTGATATGATCGAAGCGATCAACCGGGGAAGTGCCAAGCTTATAGCCAGAGAGGGAGACAACATCCTGCTTTTGGAGCCAAGAAGCCATGTTTATTATTATACGGCACTGGATGAAAAGAGAGATGGCATGGAGCTTCTTCGGAAGCTTCCAGAGGAGGTGCTTTCTGATATGGAGCTTATCGTACTGCATCAGGAGGCACTGTTTGAGCCGATCCGGGAGCTGCTTTCGGCGCGTCTTTTATTCCACTGCCGTCAGGTTGTGTATACAAGAAGGGAACAGCTGCCAATTACAGGACTTTATCGTGGAGATGGACAGCCGACGCCGGATGGACTTGTGATTGCTCCGCTTACGATGGAACATCTGGATTTGGTGTGCACAAATTATGACCATATGGAAGATAAGGTCTACATCAAAAACCGGATTGCAAAGGGCGCAATGTTTGGTGCTTTTGTAAACGGAACGCTTGCCGGCTTTGTCGGAACCCATGAGGAGGGAAGCATCGGACTTCTTACGGTACTTCCTGAGTTCCGGGGCAGAAAGATCGGAAAAGCATTAGAGACGTATATGATCAATGTTTCCTTACGTCAGGGACTGATTCCATATGGACAGGTGATTGAGGGAAACGATCATTCCATGCGGTTGCAGGAATCGCTTGGCCTTTATACGGCAAAAACACCGGTCTGCTGGCTGGAACGAACGGTGTCAGGTGCCGCGGAAGAAAAATAAAAAACTTCTTGCTTTTTTGGGAAGTCTATGATAATGTATTAATGTTGTGAATAAATCTGATGGTCCTCTGTTGCAATCCATGCATTAAGAACATCAAAATAACAGGAGGTCACAAAATGAACGCAAGTGAAATCATTAAGAACATCGAAGCAGAGCAGTTAAAAGAGAACGCACCAGAGTTCAACGTTGGTGATACTGTAAAAGTTTACGGTAAAATCAAAGAGGGAAACCGTGAAAGAATTCAGGTTTTCGAAGGTGTTGTATTAAAGAAACAGGGCGGAAGCAACCGTGCAACCTTCACAGTTAGAAAAATGTCTAACGGTGTTGGTGTTGAGAAGACCTGGCCATTACATTCTCCAAATGTAGAGAAGGTTGAAATTGTACGTAAAGGTAAAGTAAGACGTGCAAAACTTTACTACTTAAGAGATCGTATCGGTAAAGCTGCTAAGGTTAAAGAGTTAGTAAAATAAGATTTGCGTAAGAGGGTGGATGCTTCGGCATTCGCCCTTTTTTTTTCGCCAGAAGTATAGTACAATATACATAAAAGTAACTATTCAGAACCACATAGAATAAGAAAAACAGATTCGTCATGCTTGCATGTAAGAAGCTGTTTTTCTTGTTCGTAAGGTGGCTCGAATAGAGTCACCGCCCCATATATGAGCAAAATTAGCAGCATAGCTGCGGGAAAGCACGATTTATATCGTGCGGTTTTGCGAATGTATGGGAGAGGTTCTGAATAATTTACAAATTAAGTTTGAAATACATCAGGAGAAAAACCGTGAGAAGAAATGGTTTAAATTTTAACAGACGAAGAAGAACGTTTAATCTTCCGCTTTTTAAAGCGGTTATATCGTGGAGCATAGCAGCTGCAATTACCGTATTTTTAGCATTCGTTACGGTATATTTTTTCGGCCTTCGGACAAGTGTAGTCGGGCAGGCGATGGAGAATACCCTCTCGAATGGCGATCAGATATTGATTAACCGTTTCAGCTATATGCTTGGAAAGCCCAGTCAGAATGATGTGATCGTATTTCTTCCAAATGGCAATGAGAAATCACATTATTATGTAAGACGGGTTGCGGCTGTGCCGGGTGATACGGTCCAGATCCGGGATG
>CAKRLN010000248.1 GCA_934359535.1 uncultured Lachnospiraceae bacterium | reverse complement strand
GTGTTACCCCCGTCTTTTGTGTCTGATCCCATATGGAAAGAATCCGTGTCGATCCATCCGGCTTTCGGAACAGCGGATTCGTATAATCAATGCCGGTATCGAAAAAGCCAAGAATTACGCCACTTCCCTTTAAGGACAGGGCTGGCTGATCCTGCACCCGGATTATACCGCTTTCCTCCATTGCCCCGTTATCCAAAAGGCCAAAGCATTTTGGAATTGCAGAAAAGGTAAACTCCATCACCGCAAGCGGAGGAACACCGCCCCTGTCATAATACCAGATTTCATATTTTTCACTGATCCGCTGCCTGCATGCCGGAGGATAAAACGGCTGTTCCATCTCATCCATCGCAACCAGCAGATCCATGTATTCGTTTGACTGTATGATCTCATTACATGCCATTGCACACCTGCTCTTCTACCGTTATGAAATCTTATGCTATGGCGCCTTTTTCTATTACAGCATTTCGGTTTCCGGCTGTTCTTTCGTTCCATCATATCCGAGTACTGGTCTTAAGCCCTTTTCAATCCGCTCCATAAAAAACTGGATAAGCGGTCCCTGGATCAACGCATTTAATACCGTTCCAAAGCCAAGCGTAGAACCAAAGGTATCCACACCACACAGGAAAAACCCGATCGTCAGGAATGTGAGATCGATTCCAATCCGGACAAAACGATACTCAAGCTTTGTTTTATCTGTAAAGATCAGAATAAACAGATCATTCGGTGCAACACCAAGGTCACATGCCTTTTCCATGGAAAACCCAACTGCGATAAGAACACAGCTCAATACAACAAAAACAAGTCTTACCGGAACTGGAAAGCTTCCCAATGACAGCGGCATAATCACACGGTTCATAAGATTAATGCATACCCCTGCAAATACAAGCGCCATGACTGTTCCAATGTTGATCTGCTTCCATTCCCGGAACAAAACAACAATCACAACCGTAAATACGATCGATAAAAACAGGTTGGCATTACCAACATTCATATGAAGAAGACGCGCAATTCCGGTCGTAAAAATAGTAAACGGATCTGCCCCGATCGATGTCTGGATAAAGATTGCAACACCAGTCTGAATGATCAAAAGTCCGGCAAGAAACACCATGATCCGCTTGGTAAGCTGAAATAAATTCATCTCTTTCATTAAACTATCACCTCATCAAATAGAAACACAGCTGCATGACGCAGCTATACACCAATTATTTTACCTGTAGAAGTGTAGCACAATGTTGTTTTTATTTCAAGCAATCCCATTCATTTTCCGCCATTTCCAGTCATCTAATCGTTACAGTTCCTTTGTTAATCGCAATCTGCTGTTCCTTTTAGAAAATCCAAAGGAGGCTTTTTTCAATAACAAATCTATCCACGCAAATAACTTAAGCAAGAAGCAGTTCCATTGCAACACTCCAAACCAATTCCAACTGGATTTCCAGCCTGAAACGATTCCCATCGGGCGAAAATCGGAAAAATTCCATAGAATCGCCCGAAAAAGCGGACAAATGATAAGCCTTCTTTAAAAATAAGGGCTATTTAATTGTAAACTGTCACAAATAACCCTAAAAACAAGCAATTAGAGGGCTATTCCAAAGAAAAAATCATAATTTCGCCCAGATTGCCTCTTTTAAGCCGCATAAATGCCTGGTTTTTTGCAAAAATAGGGCTATTTTTCAGAAGCTACTAGAAAATCGCCCTATTGATCGTTTTTGTTCTGGCAGGCATCCCCCTTTTATCAGATCATTGCGAGCAGAACGGTTCCAACTGTAATACATGCCGCACCAAACGCAGCCTTCTTTGTGAGTCTCTCATGAAATACGATCCATGAAAATGCAATGGTCACAAGCATACTGAGCTTGTCAATCGGAACAACCACACTCGCCGGTCCGTCCTGAAGTGCCCGGTAATAACAAAGCCACGATGCTCCGGTTGCAAGTCCGGACAGACAGATAAAAGAAAGCTCCCTTTTCTCAATCTTTTTTACTTCTTTTTGTTTTCCTGACACAAAAACCATAAGCCACGCCATCACAAGAACAACCATCGTCCGGATTGCAGTTCCAAGATTGGAATTGATTCCTGCCATTCCGATTTTGCCAAGAATTGCGGTAAGACTGGCAAATACCGCAGACAGCACCGCATAGATCAGCCACAGGCTGCCCTTTTCTTTTCTGACACCGTCTGATTCCTTTCTGGAAATCATAAGCATGGTTCCTGCACCAATCAGAATAACCGAAACCACTTTTCCAAGGCTTAATCCTTCGTGCAGGAAAATAAGTGCCATAAGAACCGTAAGCACCGTGCTTGATTTATCAATCGGGACAACCTTATTAATATCACCGATCTGAAGTGCCCTGAAATAACAAAGCCACGATGCTCCGGTTGCAAGTCCCGATAAAACAAGAAACAGAAGCGTCTTTCCATCAATCTGTGCAAGCTGTACACATGCCCCTGTAATTCCTGCCATCAGCCAGGAAAAAACAAGTACCACGATCGTCCGGATGGCAGTTGCTACATCCGAATCTGTTTTCCGAATCCCGCATTTTGCAAGAATTGCTGTAATTCCAGCAAAAAAAGACGAACCAATTGCATAAAATATCCACATGCCCTACACCCCTTTTGATATTTTCGATAACTATTTTCCTGGTACTTATTATACCCGGTTTTGCGGTTTCTGTCACGAAGGTTTACCATAGGCTATGGTTACAGTTCACTCGTCAATCATAGAAGCAGCCTTTATGCTTGCATAAGATGGCTAACTTCTATGGTTTGACGAAGAGAGCGCCTTTTTATGAGCAAAAACAGCTGCGTAGCAGCGGAAAAGCACGGAACGTGCGTTTTTCGAATGGCGCGTGTGAACTGTAACAGGCTATGATTTGCGAATGGCGCATGTGAGCTGTAACTTATTGGTTACAGTTCACTCGCAAGCTTGACACTCGCTGTCAAGCTATGCGTAGAAAAGTAAATTGTGTCAGATTACAGCCCCATGCATCGAAGATGCATCTTCAAATGGGCTGTAATCGTTGCTGGGCACACATAGTGTGAACAGTAACACTTATGGTTTAGGCTTTTTTAATGTAACAGAATCAAGGGGTTACAACCGCCTGAATTTTTGCTATAATAATAGAATGATGCCAGGGTCAAAAGCCTGAAACCACGATGTGCTTGCACAGGAGTGGTTTTATGGCTTAATGCCCCGCCCCGATATGAGCATAAAAGTGGAGCGTCAGCTTCACGATATGCGAATATTGGGTAGAATTGTGGGAGTACGA
>CAKRLN010000247.1 GCA_934359535.1 uncultured Lachnospiraceae bacterium | reverse complement strand
CTAGGGAATGAATAAAATAACGAGAAAATAAAGACCTTGTAGAGCGGAAAAACCGTTCTATGAGGTCTTTTTCTTTTACTTAAAACCATGGAGAAAGCCTTGAAAATAGAGGAATATCGAGAGATAAGAGAGAAGAAAGAGAGAGTAAGCCAAGAGCTTGAAGGAAGTCCAAAGAAGCCTTGAAAGAGAAAATAGGTGAGGATAAAGGATTTTGCCTTTTGAGGATAAAGAGGGTTGCCCGAATATAGAAAAAATGCGAAGCCTTACGAATGTAAGGCTTCGCGTAGTTTAAAGGTATCTTTTCCTTCTTTTTTCACTTCGTAGAGTGTCTGGTCTGCATTGGCAAGAAAATCCCACAGGCGGTTTCCACCCTTCGGTATGCAGTTGGCGCAGCCCTGCGAAATTGTCAGGTATGGAACACCGGTTGCCCGCTCATCCGGCAGTGTGATCGTGTGTACGGCACTGCGCAGTTCTTCCATGAAAGCAATTACGGAGCTGTCTGTCGTATTAAAATATACAATGACAAATTCGTCGCCGCCGTAGCGTGCAACAAATACATCATTATGCTCGAATACGAGACGCTGGAGCAGAGCGGAAAGACTGCTTAAATAGCGGTCGCCTTCCATATGTCCGTACGTGTCATTGATTCCTTTGAAATTATCAATGTCAAGAATTTCAACGCCAATCTTACAGCAGTGCTTTTTCGCTTTGGCAAAAGTGTTTTCCGCGTAATCGTTCAAAAAGGCGCGGTTCGGAAGACCGGTTAACGTATCGTGCTGGGATTTGCTTAAAAGCTTCTGGTTCTTTTCTAAAAGCTCATAATGCTGCTTCTGGATGAGCTGGTTCTCATGGTGTATCTGCTCAGCACGGAGTGCCTCACGGCTGACATCGGAGGTGTGATCCTGATACAGTTTGAAAAACATCAGACAGTAATGGACAACTGCATCATGGTCTCCAAGCTGTTTTGCGAAGGAGATCCGCTTCTCTAAAAGGTTTTTAAACAGATAGAATGTCGCATGGACAGCCACAGCCTGTGTGATAAACGCATCAAGCATAGCAACAAGCTCATCGACCGGGCAAAGCTTCTCCGTCAGATCTAAAAATGCGAGAATATCATCGAGATAAGTTGTAAAATTGCTGATTTCCTGAAGCTTATCATGCGCATGGAGGTAACAGAGTCTTGCGTGATCGAGATCACCTTCCGCAAATGCAAGGGAGGCAAAGAACGTCTCTAATACGAAATGGTCATAATCCATGCCGCCAGAGGCCATGCGGTCGAGGTAAGCGTGGATCATGCCTGCACATTCTGCCGCTTCTTTGACACGGTTCATGGAAAGAAGACAGTGGCCTTTATTGCAGAGCGTGCAGCAGACGACTTCTATGATACCGAGATTCTCCTCATCGCCCATCTCGCGGAGTAGGTATTTGACAGCTTCCGAATAATGGGAGAGCGCACGGGAATAATTGCTTGTACGGTGGAAAATATCTGCAAGGTTGGATTCCGCAAGTCCGAGAACATAGTTTAACTTGTGCTGGCTTCCGATATCGATACTTGAGAGCAGATAGTCGATCGCCTTTGTCGTATCTCCCATGGCTTCTGTATACACGCCAAGAATGTTATAAGACCGGGCAACAAACATGTATTCATGCGATTTCTGCTGGTATTTGATTCCTTCTAATGCGCACTGGACAGCCTCAGAGTGGTTATCAGCCACTGAATAATAATGCATCAGCGCATAATAGGCAAGCGCAAACAAAGAATCGGACTGTTCCGCATATGCATAGGTCAGAAGATTCTCGCAGTAGGTTTTGTATTTGTTGATCGATGGGGTATCGATCAGATAAAAATTATCCTGGATATCTTTAATACACTGGTTGATTTCTTCGGAATATTCTGCTGGTGCAGTATATTCTGCAATCGGATTTAACATAGAAAAGGTTCCTCATTCGTGATAAAAAATAGTTCTCAGCTCCTATTATACACAAAAAACGCGTTTCATGTATCTTTTTTTTCTTGGAAATTAAGAAAATGTTATGAAATAAAGTATAAAATCATCTTGACTTACAAAAATTTTACATTGCTTTTATACAGATTTTACATGAAGCAATTAATATAATGTTGGGGTCCAAAGATGCCATACGAACTGTTTCGTACTTCGTACTCCCACAATGCTACCCAATATTTGCACATCGTGGTTTTAGGCTTTTGACCCTGGCATCATTAATATTATAAGAGATAAAATAGGCAATTGCCTATAGCGCCTATAACGGATAAAATTCCGGCATACGGGCGGAAAATACGGTGTAATAGCGGAAGCCTGCCTGGTATAAAATCTCCGGAACCCGGTCAAAGGCATAGGCAATATGTTCGGTCTTATGGGCATCGGCACCGATTGTTAAAATTTCGCCGCCAAGCTCGTGATAGCGTTTTAAGATATCCTCGGTTGGATTCGGGTGTCCAAGTCCGTATTTAAAGCCCGCGGTGTTTAGTTCAATGCCTTTTCCAAGCTCAATGAGACGCCGGAGAATCTCATCAATGATATCCGAATACTTCTTATAAGAATAATTGGCATTTTTATTTGGACCATAGCGCACCACATAGTCGATATGCCCATAGACGTCAAAATCGTGATAGCAGTCTAAATTTTCGAGGATCGACTCGAAATATTCCAGATAGCAGCTATGTTCGTCGCGTCCTTCATAAAATTTCGGATAATACGGATCGGTTCCGTGGACAACGTGGGAGGAGCCGATCACAAAATCAAACGGATAAGCGTTCACAACTGCTTTGTTCTTGGCAGCGACCTGAGGCTGTAAGCCGATTTCAATGCCGAACCGGACCGGGAACTGGTTTTTATAGTTCTCCTGGAGCGCAGATACTGCCTTCTGGTAAGCGGGCAGATCAAGAGAAAAAAGCTCCGGCTCATCCGGGTAATCATAGTCGAGGTGGTCCGTCAGACAGACACCGGAAAGACCTTTTTTAATTGCTTCCTGTATCATAGCCTCCGGTGCAGCATCGCTGTCTCCGGAAAAGCCGGTGTGCATGTGTGTATCCCAAAGCATTTTCATATTCCTCCTTATTTACATCTTATGAACTTTATTGTAATATAAGAGTGCTGGAAAAAAAACCCAAACAATATTTTTGTGGAAATCGCACACAAATGTACTTCTGAAAAAACATATAGTGAAAAAATTAACAAAGCACTCATAAAACACTTGAACTTTCGGAAAGAATTGGGTAAAATAGAGAAAGCTTGGGAATGCTAATTCTCAAAAGATAATT
>CAKRLN010000246.1 GCA_934359535.1 uncultured Lachnospiraceae bacterium | reverse complement strand
GCTTTATGTAAAGCCTCAATAATTGCCGGTGCAAGCGGCTGTGTTACATCACCAATTCCGAGACGGATAATCTTTTTATCCGGATTTGCCTCAGAAAAAGCGGAAACCTTTTTGGCAATTGTGCTAAAAAGATAGCTTCCCGGCAGTTTTTGATAATTCTCATTAATCTGATACATTTGTTTTGTCCTCTCTTTTTATGAACTTTTGACCTTTGTAGCATCAGTATATCAAATATCCCTCATGCATACAATTCTAAATATAAATTTCCCTTACGCTTCTCCCATAAGACTTAAAATCATCTGGGCCGTTTCCGTTAATCCGGTTGCGTTATCCATACTTCTTTTCTGGATATAACGGTGCGCTTCTTCCTCTGTCATATTATTTCGCTCCATGAGAAGTGCCTTTGCCCGGCCAATCTGAAGCACTTCCTCCTTCGAGCGCTCCTTTGGCTTCTGCCGCTGCTTCTTCCGGCGGCGCGCGATGGCATATTCCATCATCTCCACCGTCTGTAAAAGCTCATGTACCTTCATTGGCAGGGAAAGACAGACAATATCGCTCGTACTTCCCATCTCCACTGCTGACGGTGGTGCCACAAGGAGCATCTGAAACCCCTTCGGCAGATAGGAAAGCAGCTCGTCATACATCATGTCAACAAAGCGCGGCCCACATACAAGAATCCCACCTTCAAGTCCGTTTACATTCTGCAGCGTCTGGGCACCGGTCGTACAGACTGCTGTGACCGGATACCCGCTCTGTGCCAGTATTTTTTTTATATTCTGGGCATTTGCCAGCTTTGGAAATGCGACTACAATGTTATCCACGGTGATCGATCCCCCTGTTTAGATCTTATACAGGTACTCATCAATTTCCCATCTTGTTACCTGGGCACGGTAATTGATCCATTCCCGCTTCTTTGCATCCACATACTTGCCGACAATATGCTCGCCTAATATGTCACGGATCAGTGCATCACGCTTAAGCTCCTCGATGGCTGCATTTAAGTCCTCCGGAATTGCTTCGATCTGCAAGGCTTCCTTCTCGGTCTCGGTCAGGTCAAACACATTCGCTGACACTGCATCCGGTGGCACAATACGGTTCTTAATTCCGTCAAGTCCTGCTGCCAGGCAGACTGCAAGTGTCAGATACGGATTGGCTGCCGGGTCCGGACTCCGGAGTTCAAGCCTTGTGCTTGCCCCTCTTGATGCCGGGATACGGATGAGCGGACTTCTGTTTTTTGTGGACCATGCAATGTAGATCGGTGCCTCAAAGCCCGGCACAAACCGTTTATAGGAATTGACAAGCGGATTACAGATTGCAGTCATTCCCTTTAAATGCTTCATAATTCCACCGATGAAATAATATGCTTCCTCACTGAGTCCAAGCTTTCCATCCGGATCATCAAAAAGATTCTTTCCGTCCTTCGATAAGGACATATTGATGTGCATGCCGGAGCCTGCCACACCTTCCTTTGGCTTTGGCATAAAGCTTGCAAACAGACCATGCCGTTTTGCAATGGTCTTTACTGCAAGCTTAAAGGTCATGATATTATCGGCAGTCACAAGTGCCTCATCATATTTAAAGTCGATTTCATGCTGTGCCGGAGCTGTCTCATGGTGGGATGCCTCGATCTCAAAATCCATATCCTCAAGTGTCAGCACCATATCCCGTCTTGCATTTTCCCCAAGATCAACCGGTCCAAGGTCAAAATAACCTGCCTTTTCATGACTGATCGTTGTCGGCTGTCCGTTCTCATCCTGATGGAATAAGAAGAACTCCACCTCCGGGCCTACATTAAATACATACCCCATCTTCTTTGCTTCTTCGATCTGCTTCTTTAAAATATAGCGGCAGTCACCCTCAAACGGGGTACCGTCTGTGCAGTACACATCACAGATAATACGAGCAACCTTGCCCTGCTGCGGACGCCATGGAAAAATCGCAAACGTATCAAGATCCGGATGTAAATACATATCCGACTCCTCAATCCGCACAAAGCCTTCGATGGAAGAGCCATCGAACATGCATTTATTGTCCAGTGCCTTTCCCAGCTGGCTTGTTGTAATTGCTACATTTTTCATCATGCCAAAAATGTCGGTAAACTGAAGACGGATAAATTCTACGTCTTCTTCTTCGACGATTCTCATAATATCCTGTTTCGTATATTTGCTCATACTAATCTCCTTCTTTGATCTTTTATTTTTAGGTAATTGCCTGTCTTTACTGGTTGATATAGGCGAGCACATCGCGGTACTTAAGATCCCCTCCGAACAGATCAAGGGCACTTCCAATTGTGACATTGAGCGCACCATGCCCAAGCTCTTTGATCTTCTTTAGATCGTCAAAGCTTCTTACTCCGCCGGCATAGGTAACAGGGATTTTTCCCCAGGCACCAAGCTGTCTCACAAGCTCCACCTCAATTCCATTGGCCATTCCCTCCACATCGACTGCGTGGATTAAAAACTCATCACAGCTTTCTGAAAGCCGGTCAAGAAGTTCTTCTGTGACCTTCTCCCCGGTAAATTTCTGCCAGCGGTCAGTCACAATGTAATAACCGTCCTCCCGGAAACGGCAGCTTAGATCCAGCACAATATGCTCTTTTCCCACGGCTGCTATAAGACGCTTTAGATTATCATACGCAATCCTTCCATCCCGGAATACGTAGGAGGTTACGATTACATGGCTTGCTCCTTCCTTTATAAAATAGGAAGCATTATCCGCATCAATCCCGCCGCCAATCTGAAGTCCGCCCGGATAGGCATGAAGTGCAAGAAGCGCCTGCGCCTTCGTTGCTTCATAATATTCGCTCTGCTTTGGATTTAACAATATGATATGACCGCCCTTTAGCCCAGCCTCTTTATAGAGGTTTGCGTAAAATGCGCCGTCCTGCTCCGAGACAAAATTCTCAAGTGCTGCATCGCCAAGATCCTTTAAGCTGCTTCCAACGATCTGCTTTACTCTGCCATTATGTATATCAATACAAGGCCTGAACTGCATCTTTTTCTCCTTATCCCCATTTGTTATTTGCGATTTCTTAAAAAAGGGCGAAGAATCCCTGACAATAGACTTCTTCGCCCTTTTTATTTATCATAGCATATTTTTTTTCTTTTGTGAATCATTGTTTTTCGCTCTGCCATTTTAATTTTGTAACGTATCAATGTATGTGTTAAATCTGATTAATTGTATTTATTATTTTTTCTAATATATCCCCCTTTTTCTATCAATCTGAGCTTATAGTACCTTGACATCAACGCATAATTTTGCTATGATTTAGCAACTAATAAAATATGTTACAGTTGATAAGAATATAGAAAGTGAGGATTTTAAAAATGGGTACTATTATCGGCGAAGGAATTACATTTGATGACGTGCTTTTAGTACCTCA
>CAKRLN010000245.1 GCA_934359535.1 uncultured Lachnospiraceae bacterium | reverse complement strand
CGATCGGACCAAAGGGAAGAAATGTTGTTTTAGACAAATCCTTCGGTGCTCCACTTATCACAAACGATGGTGTGACAATCGCAAAAGAGATCGAGCTTGAGGATGCATTCGAGAACATGGGTGCACAGCTTGTAAAAGAAGTTGCAACAAAAACAAACGATGTTGCAGGTGATGGTACAACAACTGCAACTGTTTTAACCCAGGCAATGGTTCAGGAAGGAATGAAGAACTTAGAGGCAGGTGCGAACCCGATCGTTTTAAGACGCGGTATGAAAAAAGCAACCGATACCGCTGTTTCCGCATTAAAGGAGATGAGCCAGAAGGTAAAAGGAAAAGATCAGATTGCAAAGGTAGCTGCAATTTCAGCAGGCGATGAAGAAGTCGGAAATCTTGTTGCGGATGCAATGGAGAAGGTTTCAAACGATGGAGTTATCACAATCGAGGAATCTAAGACCATGCAGACAGAGCTTGACCTTGTAGAAGGTATGCAGTTCGACCGTGGATACTTATCTGCATATATGTGCACCGATATGGATAAGATGGAAGCAGTTTTAGACGATCCATATATCTTAATCACAGATAAGAAAATCTCAAACATCCAGGAGATCCTTCCTCTGTTAGAGCAGATTGTACAGTCCGGAGCAAAATTATTAATCATTGCTGAGGATGTTGAGGGAGAGGCTCTTACAACCTTAATCGTAAACAAATTACGTGGTACCTTCAATGTTGTTGCTGTCAAAGCTCCAGGCTATGGCGACAGAAGAAAGGCAATGCTTGAGGATATCGCAATCTTAACAGGCGGCCAGGTAATCAGCTCTGATCTTGGACTGGAATTAAAAGATACGACAATGGATCAGTTAGGCCGTGCGAAATCCGTTAAAGTTGCAAAAGAGAATACCGTAATCGTTGACGGCGCAGGTGACAAGGATGCAATCCAGGGAAGAATCAAACAGATCCGTGGACAGATTGAAGAGACAACATCTGAGTTTGACAAAGAGAAGCTTCAGGAGAGACTTGCAAAGATGGCAGGCGGAGTTGCTGTTATCCGTGTAGGAGCTGCTACCGAGACAGAGATGAAGGAAGCAAAGCTTCGTATGGAGGATGCGTTAAACGCAACAAGAGCAGCAGTAGAGGAAGGAATTATCGCAGGCGGTGGATCTGCATATATCCATGCTTCCAAGAAGGTAGCAGAGCTTGCTGAAACCTTAGAGGGCGATGAGAAGACTGGTGCAAAGGTGATCTTAAAAGCGCTTGAGGCTCCACTTTACTATATTTCTGCAAACGCTGGATTAGAAGGCGCTGTTATCATCAACAAAGTAAAAGAGTCTGCACCAGGTGTCGGCTTTAATGCTGCAACCGAAGAGTATGTTGATATGGTTGAGAACGGAATCCTTGATCCGGTTAAGGTTACAAGAAGCGCGCTTCAGAATGCAACTTCGGTAGCATCAACTTTACTGACAACAGAATCTGCTGTTGCAAACATCAAAGAAGATACTCCTGCAATGCCGGCAGGCGGAGCTGGAATGGGCGGAATGATGTAAAAAGCACCGCTTTTTGCCAAAAATGAAAAAGGTATAAAAGAACCGTTTATGCGGTATTAAAAACTACCATAAATAAGATGAAAAGCCATAACATAAATCCTTGAAAAACCAAGGAATGTTAAGGCTTTTCATTTTTTTTCGGCTATGTTATACTCTTACTCATGAGGCAGCTTCCGAACCGGAAAAAGATCGGTGGCTGCCGGATCAAGAGAAAAGAAGAGGAGATAAACAGATGAATGATTTTATCACTTTGACAATTGACAAAAAGAAAAATATTGCACTGATCGCACACGATGGGAAAAAGGCTGAACTGATCCAGTGGTGCAAGGATAATAAAGAAATTTTAGAGAAGCATTTCTTATGTGGAACAGGAACGACTGCGCGCATGATCACGGATCAGACCGGCCTTCCGGTACGCGGCTATAACAGCGGTCCGCTTGGTGGTGATCAGCAGATCGGTGCGAAGATCGTAGAGGGAAAGATTGACTTTGTTGTATTTTTCTCAGATCCTTTAACGGCACAGCCACATGACCCGGATGTGAAGGCACTTATGAGAATTGCGCAGGTGTATGACATTCCAATGGCAGTGAATAAAGCATCCGCAGATTTTATGATCAAATCCGTCTATATGGATCGGGAATATGACCACGATGTGATCAATTTCCACAAAAATATCAAAGAGCGTTCAGAAACGCTTTAATTCGGAGGACAAGATGAGCAGAGTTATCATTGTGACAGACAGCAACAGCGGAATTACACAAAAGGAAGCAAAGGAGCTTGGGGTTGTTGTAATGCCGATGCCATTTTATATCAATGGACAGATGTTTTATGAGGATATTGATCTGACACAGGAAGAGTTTTATGAGAAGCTAGAGCAGGGTGGCGAGATTAAGACCTCGATGCCGCTTGTTGGAGATGTGACAGACAAGTGGGACGGGCTTTTAAAGGAGTATGATGAGATTGTATATATTCCAATGTCATCCGGCTTAAGCAGCTCCTGCGAGACCGCTTACATGCTTGCACAGGACTACGATGGAAAGGTTCAGGTTGTCAATAACCAGAGAATTTCCGTTACCCAGAGACAATCCGTTATGGATGCCAAGGCACTTGCCGCACAGGGCAGAAATGCGGAGGAAATCAAAGAAATCTTAGAGGAGAAGAAATTCGACTCATCCATTTATATTATGGTAGATACACTTGATTATCTGAAAAAGGGCGGACGTATCACACCGGCGGCAGCTGCACTTGGAACGTTACTGAAATTAAAGCCGGTTCTTCAGATTCAGGGGGAACGCTTAGATGCTTTTGCCAAGGCACGTACGGTAAAGCAGGCAAAGAACATTATGCTTGAAGCCATGAAAAAAGATATGGAATCCCGGTTTGAAAGTGCAGACGGTGCGAAGATTAACCTTGAGATGGCTTACACCAAGGATCTCGATGCAGCGCTTGCATTCAAAGAGGAGGTACAGGCCGCTTTTCCGAATAATGAAATTGTGATGAATCCGTTGTCCTTAAGTGTTTCCTGCCATATCGGACCGGGTGCGCTTGCGATTGCATGCTCGAAAAAGATTGACGCATAAGCGTATATGATGGATGTCAATTTAGAATATTATAAAATTTTTTATTATGTGGCGAAGCAGAAGAGCATCACAAAAGCGGCGGAGAGCCTTTCCATTTCGCAGCCTGCGGTATCCCAGGCCGTCCGCAATCTTGAGAAAGCACTCAGCTGTAAGCTGTTTATGCGGATGGCAAAAGGCGTTCGCCTGACAACAGAGGGGGAGGTGCTTTTTTCCTTTGTGGAAAAGGGCTATGAGAGTATCCTTGCAGGAGAGAAGCGGCTTGCAGAGATCTTAGA
>CAKRLN010000244.1 GCA_934359535.1 uncultured Lachnospiraceae bacterium | reverse complement strand
CCTCCGGCAGTCAGACTTCGATGCTTTGCGGGGATCAGTCGATGAATAATGTCTATTTTTCCAAAGAGGCGGATGGAGTTTCTTCTATATTATATAGCGGGACTTTTGATCCAGGCATCTATTTCTATTCCAGCCCGGAATGTACCGGGGCTGGCTTCCGGATGGACGGGCTGCTTTCGGATAACCGGAGGGCTGCTGGCATGGATACTGCTTCCGGTGATCTTTTATACCGAAGGAATTGTTATACCAATCTTGGTTCCATGCTGCATGAGCTTTCCCCGGCTTCTGGTCTCCCTGATACGTTACATGGTATGACGCTTACTCCTGCCGGTTTCGCTTTTAAGCTTATGCTTGAGCGCTATGATGAGACGGAAGATGTACTTTTTCTTTTTACCCCGGAGCTGTCTCCTTCTATTTCAAATACTTCTGCTCCGCTTACCTTTCGTCTCCGGCTGCCAGAGTCACTTGTGGAGGCACTTTCTGCTTCCACAGCCTCTGACCGGAAGCTGTTTCTGATCCGGATGGTGGAAGACGGCTTATCTGGCAGTCCCTGCTATGAGCTTATCGACTGCACCCTGGAAGGCTCGGTGCTTTCCTTTGCTGTAGACCGCTTCTCTATTTTTTCGCTGGCTTGGGCGATTCCGGACGAACCTGTGCTTCCAGATAAACCGGTCATTCCAGATGAGCCGGTAGTTCCGGATGAACCTGTCATTCCGGATGTGCCTGTGGTTCCAGATGAACCGGTAGTTCCAGATGTGCCGGTAGTTCCGGATATGCCTGTCATTCCGGATGTGCCTGTCATTCCTGATATCCCAGTAGTTCCGGATGAACCTGTCATTCCGGATGTGCCTGTGGTTCCAGATGTGCCGGTAGTTCCAGATAAACCGGTAGTTCCAGATGTGCCGATAGTTCCGGATGTGCCTGTGGTTCCAGATGCCCCGGTGATTCCAAAATCTGCGCCGGCACTTGTCCAATGCAAGTCTCCAGTTACCGGAGATAACCTGCTTGCTTCCTGTGGACTGTTTTCTTTTCCATTTACAATTTTCTTTCTTTTGCTTGGCTTTCCCGGTGTATGCATTCCAAGCGGGACCTTTGTCCTTATTCCGGAAAAATCGGATTCTTCCCTGACACTGTATCAGTTCCAGGCTGATTTTCATGGGATTTCTCTGGATGAATACTGGCGCTTTGATCTGCTTCCTGCCTATACGAATCCAGATCTGCTGGCATGGGAGAATCATCTGATCGTTTTTTATCAGGATGACCGGAAACGCCTTCCGCATGTCTATGTTGAGATGGATTCCGATTCCGACTGGATTGACCTTGATTGTCCTGCCCGCGGCAAAAATGCCAGGTGGGAGGTGAAGCAGGATCGGATCTATGTGTACACAGCAAAGGAGCTCTATATCTGTGATGCCACAGATCCTTTGGCTGGCTGGAGCTGTGTTACGCGCAATTAAAAAGAAAGCAGGTCAACGGTAAAAATGGTTGAACCTGCTTTGTTTTTACTGAACCACGACCTTACATACCTTCTTAAAGCACGCGATTCCATACCGGATGAAATTTTTCATGCCATCCTGTTTTAGCTTTGCGACATAATCCTTTTCTTCAATCTGCTTCAAAGCCGCTTCACAGGCTGCATCCAAATCTCCATCCTCAGCATATTTAAGCTCGATTACAATTCCGGTTCGGTTCGTTGGAACCTCTGCTAATATATCACTGTAGCCGATTCCAGACTCTGCATTGGACTTGATCAGCCAGCTTGATTTGTAGCCTAAAAGTCCAAGCAAAATACCATGATAGAAATTTTCCTTCTTTTCCCTTGCAACCGCAGTGTCACGTATACTGATTGTATTCCAGAGATAATCTCCAAATATCCGTTCGATTTTTTCAGCATCCCTGTCTACAAATGCGCTGCAAAGCTCATCAAGCGTTTTTCCATCTTTTTTTGACTCTTCTGAAAACCACTCTTTAATTTTTTTAATAAACAGGTTTCTGACCTCCTTGTTTGGAATTACAAGACGGTATTTTCCGCTTTCCGTGCGCCCCTTGCATGTCAGGTATCCGGTTGTAAAAAGTACATTCCATAGATTGTCTATACTTCTGTCAATTTCGTCATAGGTAAGCTCTGGAGCCACATCCTTTTCAATACTCTCCCCTGTGATCAGACGTTCTATTTCGTTTTTTGTAGAAATATCAGACCTGTCTATAAACCTGCGGACTATGGCATTACCACTTGAATTAGACCAGAAATCCTGTGGCTCGACTGTCTGATCATACTTAAGCTGATCCACATAATTGATAACATCCCATGGGCAATAGATATCTGCCCTGCCAAAACGGTATCCGTCATACCATTCCTTTGTCTCTTCAAAATGAGCAGCAAGATCATAATCTTTTAGAATTTTCTTTACCTCGTAATCTGTAAATCCAAATTGTTCATCGAATCTGGGATCAAGAATTGTCAGCACTTTAAAATTATTAAGACCTGTAAAAATACTTTCTTTCAAAATACGAAGGCAGCCCGTCAAAACTGCAAACTGCAAACTGTCATTCGTCTTTAATGCCATCCCAAAAAGACCTCTGATCAGCGAAACCATCTCCCGATAGTACCCATTCTGAAAAGCCTTATCAAGAGGAACATCATACTCATCGATCAGTATAACAGCCTTTTTTTTTAAATGTCGGAATAACAAATAGGACAATATCTGGATACTCGAAGCCAAAATATCCTCATCCATAGAAAACTTACCATTTTGCATCTCAGTAATTGCTTTATATTGCCATTTTTCATCTTCAGAAAGCTGCTCACTTTCCAGAAGAAAATCAAAACGTTTTGCCTCTCTTCCGATCAGTTCCACAATACGATACTTTGCACTTTCAAAAGTAAGTCCCTCTACACTCTTAAGTGAGAGAAAGATAACAGGGTATTTCCCCATATATTCCTCACAAAGCGCTTTGTTTCCCGCAATATATAAGCCGTCAAACAATGATGCATCCATACCAATCTCAAAAAAAGAGCGCAGCATACTCATATTCAAGGTCTTGCCAAAACGCCGTGGCCGCGTAAACAGAGTTACTTCGCCTCCTGTTTCTACCAACTGTTCAATAAGCTTTGTCTTATCAATGTAATAAAATTTATTCTTTCTGATTTTTTCAAAACTATCAATTCCTACCGGCAATTTCAAGGTGTTTACCATATGAGCCTCCCCAAAATATTCAAAATCCGTTATACCTTCGTTTTTAGTATAGCGGATTCTGATTTGAATTACAATTTTGATTTTTTTATAACCAAAAATGAGGAAACCTCTCTAACAAAAGGTTCCCTCATTCTCTCATGTAATGCGGAAGATGGGACTTGAACCCACACGATCGCAATGATCACAAGATCCTTAGTCTTGCTCGTCTGCCAGTTC
>CAKRLN010000243.1 GCA_934359535.1 uncultured Lachnospiraceae bacterium | reverse complement strand
AATCGGTGCAAAGCCCTGTGATACCATCCACTCGTACATTAACTGGTCGTTTTCCGACGGTTCATGGCGGATATCAATGAGCAGGAATACCCCCTGTAATTTCTTTGAGGTATGCAGATAATTCTCAATCATCTGCCCCCACTTCGCCTTGATCTCGATATTTGCATTGGCATATCCATATCCTGGAAGATCGACTAAATACATCGCATCATTGATATTATAAAAATTGATGGTCTGTGTCTTTCCCGGCTGCGCTGAGGTACGCGCCAGTGCCTTGCGGTTCATCAATGCATTGATAAGCGACGATTTGCCAACATTTGACTTACCGGCAAATGCCACCTCAAACCGGTCATTATCCGGTATTTCACTTGTGATTCCACATACGGTTTCCAGATTTACATTTCTAATTATCATCTGCGTACTCCTTTGCAGCTATTCGTTATCCTAATCGTGTACAAATGCGATATCCAGTACTTCATCCAGGCACTCAACCGGAATGATTTCAAGTCCTTTTTTGATCTCTGCTGAGATTTCATCGAGATCCTTCTCATTCTTCTTCGGAACACACACGGTTTTGATACCGGCATTCTTTGCAGCAAGAAGCTTCTCCTTCAAACCTCCAATCGGAAGCACCCTTCCACGCAGGGTAATCTCTCCGGTCATTGCAACATCTGCACGCACTTTTGTCTTGGTGATCGCAGAAAGCATTGCAGTTGCCATCGTAATTCCGGCAGATGGGCCATCCTTTGGAACCGCCCCCTCTGGAATATGGATATGGATATCATGCTCCTTGAAAAATTCCTTTGGAATATCATATCCTTCACTGATGGAACGGATATAGCTGATACCTGCCTGTGCAGATTCCTTCATAACATCTCCAAGCTGTCCGGTCAGCTTAAACTGTCCGGTTCCAGGCATTACATTGACTTCGATTTCCAGTGTGACTCCGCCGACACTCGTCCACGCAAGTCCGCGCACGATTCCAATCTCATCCTCCTCATTCTTCTTGTCAAAGCTATACTTCTCCCTGCCAAGATAATGACTTAAGTTCTGACAGGTCACCTTAATCCTGCGACTTTTATCCTCGTAAATCTCACGCGCTGCTTTTCTGCAGATCTCACCAAGCTTTCTCTCAAGTCCACGGACTCCAGCCTCTCTTGTATAGGAGCGGATCACGGTAGAAAGTGCCTGGTCACTCACTGTAAGCTGTCCGGATTCAAGTCCGTTTTTTGCCATCTGCTTGCAAAGCAGATGTTCCTTTGCAATATGAAGCTTCTCATTCTCGGTATAGCTTGATACCTCGATTAACTCCATACGGTCAAGAAGCGGCTTTGGAATATCCGAAACCGAATTCGCTGTCGCAATGAAAAGTACCTCAGATAAATCAACCGGAAGCTCTACATAATGATCCCGGAATTTATTATTCTGCTCCGAATCTAAAACCTCAAGAAGTGCAGAGGAAGTGTCTCCCTTATAATCACTGCTTACCTTATCGATCTCATCTAAAAGCATAAGCGGGTTGTTGACTCCTGCCGTGCGCAGACCATTTACGATTCGTCCTGGCATCGCCCCGACATAGGTTCTCCTGTGGCCTCGGATCTCAGCTTCATCGCGTACACCGCCAAGACAAATACGCACGTATTCTTTTCCAAGTGCCTTTGCAACCGACCTTGCGATACTTGTCTTACCGGTTCCAGGAGGTCCTGCCAGACAGATAATCGGGCTCTCTCCCTTGCTTGTCAGATTGCGTACCGCAAGAAATTCCAATATTCTTTCTTTGACTTTTTCAAGTCCATAATGATCCTCATCAAGTATCTGTTCGGCATAGCTTAAGTCTTTGTTATCCTTTGAGCTTTTATTCCACGGAAGCTCTAAAAGTGTCTCAATATAGCCACGCGCCACTGTGCTTTCTGAAGAATTGGAGCTGATGTTTTTAAAACGTTCAATCTCCTTTTTGATCTTGTCCTTGACCTCCTTCGAGGCATCAAGCTTCTTTAAGCTTGCAAAATACGCATCTGCATCAGACTCGGTATTGTCTTCTCCAAGCTCCTCACGGATCACCGCCATCTGCTCTCTTAACAGATATTCCTTCTGGTGCTTATCCACACGGGCTTTTACCTTTGTTTGAAAATCCTTCTTGAGCGCTGCAATCTCGATCTCATTCAACAATATCGTAAGAAGCACCTCATAGCGCTCCTCCAAAGTCACAGCTTCAAGAATCTGCTGTTTTTTATCATAGAGAACCGGAAGATTATTGGCTGTATAGTCAATTAATTTTTCCAGCTCCACGGTCTCCTGCACCTGCTTTTTGATTTCACCGGAAAGCCTGTTATTTACCGAAGCATATCGTAAAAAGGTCTCCTGGATGCTCTCCGTCATCGCCTGCTTTGTGTTTTCTGGAAGCTCATTTTCATCTTTCTCATAGACAAGAATCTCTGCCTCAAAATATTCAACACGGTCTGTAA
The DNA here is from genome assembly GCA_934359535.1 of uncultured Lachnospiraceae bacterium. Lineage (GTDB taxonomy): Bacteria > Bacillota > Clostridia > Lachnospirales > Lachnospiraceae > Roseburia. Next base: position 965 of record CAKRLN010000243.1, on the reverse strand, counting down.
AATCAAGAAGCTCCGCCCGTTCTAAGCCCTCCACCAGAATCCGTACCACATTATTCTGCAGACGGATCACCTGCTTCACAAGTGCAATGATCCCAGCCTGATAAAGCTCCTCCTTCTTCGGGTCCTCCACCTCAGAATCCCGCTGTGTCACAAGAAATATTTTCTGTTCTCCTGTCATTGCAGCCTCTACTGCATCGAGAGATTTTTTACGGCTTACGTCAAAATGTGCAATCATACCCGGTAAGATCGTCATTCCACGCAGTGCTACCGCAGGTATTGTTATCCTATTTTCCAATGTTTCGTCTCCTGTTTAGGAAGCAAGCTCCTCATCGGCACCTGTCTTCTTTTCTTCGATTTGTAAAACCTCTCCGCTGTCAATCGCAAGATTCTTCTCGACGATCTCCGGAGTGATCACGCAGCGGCTGATCGACTCATCCGATGGAATCCGGTACATCAGATCCAGCATAACTCCTTCCATGATCGCACGAAGTCCACGGGCTCCGGTCTTACGCTCTAATGCCTTATCTGCAATTGCCTCGATCGCCTTCTCGTCAAATTCCAGTCCGACACCATCTAATTCAAACAGCTTTGTATATTGTTTTACAAGGGAATTCTTCGGCTCCTTTAAAATGCGGATTAATGCCGTACGGTCAAGATTATCGAGTGAAACCGTAATCGGCACACGTCCGATAAATTCCGGAATCAGTCCGAATTTTACAAAATCCTGTGGAAGTGCATGCTTAAACGCTTCTCCGACATTCATTTCACTCTTCTCTTTGACAACACCGTTAAAACCGATTGATTTTGAATCCATTCGTGTCTCTACAATCTTCTCTAATCCATCAAATGCACCACCGCAGATAAACAGAATGTTTGTTGTATCGATTGGAATTAATTCCTGCTGTGGATGCTTTCTTCCCCCCTGTGGTGGAACCGATGCAACCGTACCCTCTAAAATTTTAAGC
>CAKRLN010000242.1 GCA_934359535.1 uncultured Lachnospiraceae bacterium | reverse complement strand
GCTACAGCTTGTGGACTTATCATATAATTGATAAATTTCTGTGCAAGCTCCGTCTTTTTGCAGCCAGCTGTAATGCCCCAGTACTGGATAAACTCCTCATAAGGAGAATCAATTTCTGCAATATCAAATTTATCCCAGTTTGCCTCATCATCAAAACAGAGCACTGCGTAGTCCCAGGAAAGTGCAACCGAACATTCCCCATTAACTAATGCCGATACACAGCTCTCACCGACAAATGCTTTTACATTTTTCTTAATGTCTGTCAAAAGATCATTCGCCTCTTTAATCTGCTCTTCATCTGTAGAAGAGGCGCTGTATCCAAGTGCCTCAAGCGCTGCACCATACAAGGAGATCGTGGAATTAACCATTGCAATCTGTCCTTCCAATGCCGGATCTGCCAGATCCTTAAAGGACTTGATCTCAATCGGGCAGGTCTCCTTATTATAGATAATTCCGGTAAAGCCTGCATTGGAATCCGGTGTTACGTATTCCAGCTTCTCATCTCCGATCGGCCCATTTGCAAGAAGTGAAGGCTCTTCATACTGTTCGTTCGTAATTGCAGAATGATCCATCTTCTGGATTAATCCGTTATCAACAAAGGATTTTACATAAGCTGCTTCAATATCGCAGACATCATAATCAGAACCGCCTTCCACCAGCTTGCTGATCAGGGTATCCGTATTGTCAATATAGGTTACGTTGACCTTACACCCCTCTTCCTCCTCAAACTGGTTGATCGCATCCTCGGAAAACATACCATCCCACAGGCATACATTCAATTCCTTTTCCTGATTCCCTTTTGCTTCGGTTCCCGCTGTTGAAGCTGAGCCACATCCGGCGAGTAAACCGGCTGTCATACAGCCTGTAAGTAATATTCCCACAATTTTCTTCAAGCTTTTTTTCATATGAACGACCTCCTTTTCTTTACAAATAAAAAAGCAGACAAAGACTTTTTTTATCGCCTTTGACTGCTTCACTCTTTCGATAGTTTGCATCTTATACTATAGTATTATACCAGAGTCAATACTTTTTTTGTTATTTGCTATCTCTTTTCTGTAATTAATCTCCCTTCGTGCAGTTTGCCGCGTCGATTGCGATGACAAGCATCAGGGCATCCAGTTCATCTGCCGGATTGAAAATGTCGATTGCATACGTGTCACCCCAGTGCAATACCTCCTTGGAAATATGTACGACTGCACTGCATCCGCTATATACATCATAGTCCCATCCAAGAAAATCCCCTTCTACTCTCCAGCCCTTATAATTGATCTCATACCTTGGCTTGAAAAAGCTGAACGTTTTTTGAATTCTGCCCTTTGTAACACCGCGTTCCTCAATCTCAAATGCCGGAAGAAAGGTAAGCAGCTTCTCTTTGATAAGCCCAATCTCATTCCCGCCCTGATCGTATACATGCAGCCGGTGTCCAAGAGACAAAAATTCCGCCTTTACAAAATACTTTGGACTGCCTGACTCATCATAAATATCGTATGAATCGGTCCATGAAAAAACTCGTTGTTTGATTAATAATTTCATTTTAACTCCTTTCCAAGCTTTCCCGTCATCCTCGCATACTCTGCAAGCTGCCGGCATGCTTCATTGTACGGGCCAAACCTTGTGACTGCACAGATGCAGCGTTTACACTGATCTATAAGCTTTTTTGCCTGTTCCAGCGTTTCCTCTCTAACCGGATAAAATGCCTGCTCCCAGATAACCTCTGTGGCAAGCGCGCATGCCGCTGAAAATTCCAGATCGTTTTCCTGCAGAATCCCAGCCGCAAATGAAATATTTTCCCGCTGGAGACGATTGTATATCGGAATGCCGCTTCCCCCTCCGCCAATCACAAACACCTCCGGCGCCTGCTTTTTCGCCGGAAGAAACATCTGCCCCGTCAGCGGATCAAAGCTCTGGATTTCTACACCATAAAGCTCCTGAATATAGCTTCCGGTAAATATTTCCTCCGGTGTCCCTGCCCGATCGATCTGATCCCCTTTCACACATGCGATCCGATCCGAAATTTTTTCTGCAAGATCAAGCTCATGCAGCGACATAATGACTGCCATATGCTTTTCCTGTGCCAGCATACGGATATTGGAGAGAATATCCTGCTTAAATCCCATATCCAGATAAGAGGTTGGCTCATCAAGGATCAGAATCTGTGTATCCTGGCAGATTGCACGGGCAAGCATGAGTCTTTGTCTCTGTCCATCACTGATCTTCGAAAAATCCTGCTTTGCCGCAGCCTCCGCATGCACCAGTGCAATTGCCTCATCGACCTTCTGCCAGTCCCCCTCGGATAAAATTCCAAGTCTTCCAGTATAAGGATACCTTCCGGATGCCACAACCTCACGCCCGGTCATAAGCTCGGTGCGCACCCGTTCCGTCATCACCATCGAAAGCTCCATTGCAATTTCATGGTCTTTCATGTCATCCGCCGCTTTTTCTCCAATATAGACCGCTCCGCCAAGCTTTTTTAACTGCCGCGTAATGGTCTTTAATATCGTTGATTTTCCGGAGCCGTTCGGTCCAATCAAAGTCAGGATCTCTCCCGGACGGACAGAAAGATTCACATCCCGGATCAGAGGAATCCTGTCATATCCAACCGTAAGCTGTTTCGTGCAGATACTGTAAACATTCTTCTTTTCTTCTGTCATCCGCGGCATACTCCCTTCTCTTATCGCTTTCTGGTAATTACATCCTTGTCTGCTTCCTAAGCATTGCCGCAATCACGACCGGTACAAGAAAGACTGCCGTAACAGAACTGATGCTAAGCTCCGTCGGTGCAAATACCGTTCGTGCGATTCCGTCACAGAACAGTGTCACAGCTGCCCCACAGAGAAAGCAGCCCGGAATAAGTACAATCGGCTTCGCTGTTCCGGTCGCAAGCTTGACCAGATGCGGCACTGCAATTCCAACAAACGAGATCGGCCCTGCAAAGGCAGTTACACAAGCGGATAACAGACTCGAAAAGAGAATTAATCCGATCCGGAGCACCTTTACATTCACTCCAAGGTTTCTTGCGTAAGCCTCCCCCATCTGATATGCCCCGATCGGCTTCGCAAGGCAGAATGTAATTCCAACCGTTAATATGACGATAATTGCAATGATCCGGATATTATCCCATGTCATTCCGGAAAAACTTCCCATCGACCAGTTATGAAGATTCACAATATTGGAATCACTTGCAAAGGTAACACAGAAATCCGTAATTGCCGAACAGATATAGCCGATCATGATTCCACAGACCACAAGGAGGGACATCCTTGATACCCGGAAAGAAATAAGCAGCACAAACCCCATCGCAAGCAATGATCCTGCAAAAGCCGCCGCAACCATGCCAAACGAACTGATCATAATGCCTTTTTCCAGTAAAAAGATCATAGTCAGGGCCACCACAAGCTTTGCACCGGAGGAGATTCCAAGCACATACGGT